>NZ_PNCN01000033.1:0-57817 GCF_005886135.1 Pseudoalteromonas sp. S4741
GGAAGGTTCGTCCTAGGGACGATTAACTCTTTGTTGCTCGGCTTTTACTTAGCCCACTAGGTTACAAACCTCGCGCCACGATTAAATCGTCCCTAGTTAGAACAAATTTTAATCCTGAAAGGTCAACAGGCCCTAGCGGCTCATAAACGCGAGTTTTTCGATTAGGCTTATGTCTTGCTCGTTTTTAAGCAGCGCGCCAAACATCGGCATTAAACCGCCTTTTTGCGCTTTGTCGTGCAGGGTTTTGGCGTCTATATCTTCAGCCATTAATAGTTTTAACCAATCCAGTAACTCGCTGGTGGAGGGCTTCTTTTTAAGGCCGTTGGCTTCGCGTAAGTTAAAAAATACTTCTAGTGCTTGGCGAACTAAATCTTGTTTAACATGCGGGTAGTGCACATCAATAATTTGCTGCATTTCGTCGCTATTTGGAAAATCAATATAATGGAAAAAACAGCGACGTAAAAACGCATCAGGCAGCTCTTTTTCATTGTTTGATGTGATGATCACAATAGGGCGCTCTTTAGCCACAATGCGCTCACCGGTTTCGTATACATGAAATTCCATTTTATCGAGTTCAAGTAGTAAATCGTTTGGAAACTCAATATCGGCTTTGTCTATTTCGTCAATAAGCAGTACTGGGCGTTTGCCGTTTAATTCAGCGTACATGAAGGCTTGCCACAGCTTACCTTTAACTATGTAGTTGCTAATATTGTGAACGCGCTCATCACCTAGCTGGCTGTCGCGCAAACGCGATACCGCATCGTACTCGTACAAACCTTGCTGCGCTTTAGTGGTTGATTTTATATGCCACTGAATAAGCTCAGTATCTAAACTTTTCGCTAACTCTTCGGCCAGCATGGTTTTACCTGTGCCTGGCTCGCCTTTAATTAAAAGCGGTTTTTGTAGCATAATAGCGGCGTTTACTGCCTGTTTTAATGCTGAGCTTGCGATGTAATTATCAGTAGAATTAAATTGCACGGGTTATCCTTTATCTGGTCTGAGCAGTAATTGTTATGCGTTATAATGCCATAGTTAATCGGCTTCACCAAGGTAGGCAAAACGGGCGATATTTTTACCGTCTTTTTCTATGGTTTCAGTAAACATACTTAGTGGGCGTGCCCATATACCGTATTCACCGTATAAGGCTTGGTAAATAACCAACTGCTCGTTGGTTTCGCTGTGGGTCGCCACATGCATAACTTTATATTGTGGGCCTTTGTAGTGTTGATATAAACCCAGTTTTAGTGCTGTAGTCATAGTCTGTTATCTTGTATAATTTGCCTTCGCTTTTTATTATGCCAAAGAATACAGCAATACTATGAATTATATTTCTCTTGATGATTACAAAAAAGCCTGGGTATTTCGCCACAAAGATATTCCGGTTTCAGATATTGATGCAGCCAATATTAAACCGATGACCAGCGAGCGTGCAGCCGTACTGTGGACAACCATGGTGAGTCGTGAACATGACCATCCAGACTTTTTTGATAAAACCGATTGGTGCGCGCAAGAGCAAAACTTTAGCCAAGAAATTAATTGGGAAGATGCGTGGGAAAGCGAAGAAGCCCAATTTCCAGATGCTATTTTGAACCACTTAGATTGGCAGGCTAATACCACAGTGTATTTTTGCATGGCACGCGACAATATTATCGAAACGACATTTGATGTGTTTAAACGTAACTGGCAAAACTTTATGTTTTTATCTGATGGCAGCTTATTAATAGGTAAAAAGCGCAGTACTATGGTGCAATTTTTAGAATCAGGTATTGCAAAATTAGGTGAAAAGCCAAGCGCTTAAATTACTACAAGTGCTTAAAAACTGTGCATTACTGTGTTATAAAACAGTATTAAAATGTTTTTTTGAGTACAGCGATTGGTTGCTAAAAATAAGCAGTTTAACACAAGCCAGCAAGTTGAAATGTGGCAAACTGATGCACAAAAAGTGCTTTACGCACAATTATGCAATGCTTTTTATCAGCGTGAAGTTCAGCGCTTAGTGGCTGAACCTAATGGTGACCGTTTACGCAGGCAATTAAAAAGCCTGCCTTATTATATTGAACGTGCCGCAACACGTGTAGCTAATGCACCATTGCCTTTTACGCTTGATGCGCAAAATGGAGGCTGGCTTGAAAAACAAAAACCTACACCGCCAGAGGCTAATCCTGCAGCGAATGAACTTTTTTATCAAGCGCATGCCAAAGTAGGGCTAATAATTCCGGTATTATTACAAAGTCACGGTCAAATTCGGGTTAGAATAGATAGCATTGATCAAGTAGCTGATACGCAACTGCATTGTAATGAACTTGGCTGGTTTGATTTTTTAGGCCAAGGACTTGAGCAACAAAGTGCGCAATTGCTTAAACCTAGTAAAACGAGCCTTGCAGCGGCGTGTTGTGGCCACCAGTGGCAGTTTTCAAAGCGTAGCACGCCACGGGTTTTGTCATTACGGGAAATGTTACTAGCTGCCAATATTAATTGGCGCAATGTTAAGCGGCCGCTAGCATAAGTAGATAATTAAAAATTAAAATAAGGAGTGTTTAATGCGATTTTTTCAATTTGGCTTGTTGTGCTTAGCACTTTTTATTCAGTATAGACTTTGGTTTGGCCATAATGGTGTGCAAGACTACACCCGTTTAAAAAATGCGGTGGCATCGCACCAACAAACAAACGAAAAGCTGATCAAGCGTAATAAAGTATTAAAAGCGGATATAGAAGATTTAAAGCTCGGCCACGAAGGCATTGAAGAGCGTGCCCGCAACGAATTAGGAATGATTAAACCGGACGAAACCTTTATTCGTGTTTTACCGGCTCAACACCATGACAAATAAACAAACTATTGCTGCTATTGTTCCTGCCGCAGGTGTTGGCAGTCGAATGCAACACACAACACCAAAGCAATATATTTCCTTAGCAGGAAAAACCATTTTAGAGCATACGCTCGCTAAGTTATCGCAGTTACCGCAGTTAAACTCTATAGTGGTGGCTCTGAGCGAAACCGACCCCTACTTTGACGACCTTACGCTAGCTGATCCTCGCATTGTGCGTGCTATTGGCGGTAAAGAGCGCGCAGATTCAGTGTTAAACAGTTTATTGTTTTTAGCTGCCAACCCACCTGTTTGGGTTTTGGTGCATGACGCTGCAAGACCTTTAGTAGATATTGCTGATATAGAGCGCTTAATCGCACAGTGCATGCAGGCTGATGAAGGCGGCATTTTAGCCAGCAAAGTAAAAGACACTATAAAACGGGGGCAAAGCCATGCGCAGCAAACAGTGCCTCGTGATGATTTATGGCAAGCGCTTACCCCGCAACTGTTTAAATACGACGAGCTTAAAACGGCATTGCAAAGTGCGCTTAACAGCGGCGTTACCATTACTGATGAAGCCAGTGCAATGGAGTGGGCAAATAAGCCGGTAAAGCTGGTAGCAGGGCGTAGTGATAATATTAAAATCACCACCCCAGAAGATTTAGATTTAGCAGGCTTTTTACTGCAAAAACAAAATAATGAGAGTGCAAAATGATACGAATAGGCCATGGTTTTGACGTGCATAAATTTGGAGGCCAAGGGCCTTTAACTATCTGCGGCGAAAAAATTGATTATCCACAAGGCTTTTTAGCACACTCAGATGGTGATGTAGCTATTCATGCCTTATGTGACGCTATTTTAGGATCATTAGCGCTGGGCGATATTGGTAAGCATTTTCCGGATACGGCCAGTGAATATGAAAATATCGATAGCCGTATTTTACTTCGCCATGTAGTGAACCTAGCCAAGCAACAAGGTTACGTATTGGGCAATGCGGATGTCACTATTGTGGCACAAGCACCAAAAATGCTGCCGCACATTCAAGCGATGCGTGGCAACCTTGCCAGTGATTTAAATGCCGAGCTTTCACAGGTAAATGTAAAAGCTACCACTACCGAAAAACTCGGTTTTGAGGGGCGTAAAGAAGGCATTTCAAGCCATGCCGTGGTCATTATGAGTAAACAAAGCGCATGAGCGAATTAAATTATTTATATGGTGCGCCGCTTTCAAAAGCCGACTTTAAAACCACCGCAGAAGACTTTATGGTTGATGAAGATCTCGGTATAGAGTTTACCGGCAGTGGCGAACATGTGTGTTTGCAAGTGGTTAAAAAAGGTGAAAACACCCAATATGTTGCCAAGCTGATTGCACAAAAAGCGGGTGTATCGCCACTTGATGTAAGCTATGCCGGTATGAAAGACCGCCATGGAGTATGTTCGCAGTGGTTTAGCGTAAAAGTACCGATTAAAAAGCATATTGATTTTACTGAGCTGAACAGTGAAAGCGTGTTTGTGGTATCGCAGCAGCGCCATGAGCGAAAATTGCGCACCGGTTGCCATAAAGGAAATAGATTTACTATTACCTTGCGCAATGTAACCGAGCCGCTTGATATTTTATGCCGTATAAACGCAGTACGCGCAGGTGTGCCTAACTACTTTGGTGAGCAGCGTTTTGGCCGTGATGGGCATAACTTAGTCATGGCTGAAAAAATGTTTGCCGGTGAGCGCATACGCGATAAAAAGCTGCGAGGCATTATTATTTCTGCTGCGCGTTCACATGTGTTTAATCAAATTGTTAGTTTACGCGTGGCAGAGCATGGCCTTGCTAAAACCATGCACCGCGAAGTATTTATGCTCAGTGGCAGTAATGCGTTTTTTGAAGATGCGATCAGTGATGAAAATATTGCACGGCTTGCCTCTGGCGACATTATGATGTCGGCGCCCATGGTGGGCAAAAGTGAAAAAGGCTTAACCGAACAAGAAAAAACATGGTTGGCACCGTATCAAGCATGGTGTGATGGCTTAGGGGATTTAGGGCTTAAAAACGAGCGCAGAATGCTGCGTTTAATCCCTCAAGATCTAAGTGTAGAAACACTTGATGAACGCACATTAAAACTCAGCTTTGGTTTACCCAAAGGCTGCTTTGCAACGGCTTTACTGCGCGAACTGGTTGATTATACTGACGCCAGTCCTCGCGAGCGAAAAGAAAAGGATAACGCAGATGAAGATTCTATTAAGTAATGATGATGGTGTTAATGCCAAAGGTATTGCTGTTTTATACCAAGCATTAACACAAATTGCTGAGGTAACGCTGGTTGCGCCAGATAGAAATTGCAGTGGCGCAAGTAATTCACTGACGTTAATGAATCCTTTGCGTGCAACGATACTCGACAATGGCTTTATGTCGGTTAATGGCACGCCAACGGATTGTGTGCATTTAGGTGTGAATCAATTAATGGATGAAAAGCCCGATTTAGTGGTAGCCGGTATTAACCACGGCGGCAATTTAGGTGACGATACACTTTACTCTGGTACGGTTGCTGCGGCGACTGAAGGTCGTCATCTGGGCTTACCAGCAATTGCGGTGTCTTTGTGCTCTCACCATGGTGAACACTTTGAAACGGCAGCAGCCGTTACGGTCAATATTATTAAAGGGCTTGCTTCGCATCCGCTGCCTAAAGATCAGATCATCAATATTAATGTGCCAGATATTCCTTTAAGTGAGCTAAAAGGGGTTCAGGTAACTCGCTTAGGCGCGCGACACAAAGCAGAAACCATGACCAAGCAAAGCGATCCTTGGGGACGCGATATTTTTTGGTATGGTTCTTTGGGTACAGAAAGCGATGCCGGTGAAGGCACCGATTTTTATGCTGTAAATAATGGCTATGCATCAGTCACCCCATTGAGCGTTGATATGACTGCTAAAGACAGTATCAAAGCTGTGGGAGAGTGGTTAGCCGAGTTGGAGATTAATCGTGCTGGCTAATTATACCCGCAGTGCACAAGCGCTTTCAGACCTATTACAACGAGAGGGCGTAGAAGATAAGGAGGTTTTAAAGGCGATTGCGCAAATTCCTCGGCATATTTTTATTGATGATGTACTAAAGCACAAAGCGTATCAAAATACGGCGCTACCGATAGGGCAAGGACAAACTATTTCTCAGCCTTACATTGTTGCCCGTATGACCGAATTGATGCGTTTAGCCGGCGTGAAAAGTAAAGTGTTAGAAATTGGTACCGGATCCGGCTATCAAACCGCGGTACTGGCTAAAACCTTTGATAAGGTGTATTCGGTTGAGCGTATAAAAGCTTTGCAATGGCAAGCAAAGCGTCGATTACATCAGCTCGATTTATATAATGTCACTATGAAACACGGTGACGGTTGGCAAGGATGGCAATCGCAAGCGCCATTTAATGGCATTATTGTGACCGCTGCGGCAACGATTATCCCTCCAGAACTACTCGCACAACTTGCAGATGGAGGCGTATTACTCGCCCCCATTGGTGAGGTAGAACAAAAATTAACCATGGTTATTCGCCAAGGCGATAGCTTTACAGAGCATGTAATTGCGCCAGTAAGATTTGTACCTTTGGTCCCTGGCGATATTGAATAGGAATTCATTTTGAAGTTGTTTACCAAGTTATATGATATGGCCTTAGTGTGGGCTAAGCATCGCCATGCAGAACGTTATTTAGCAGGGATGAGCTTTGCCGAATCGGTTTTTTTTCCGGTGCCACCCGATGTAATGTTAGCGCCTATGTCGCTGGCACAACCGAGTAAAGCATGGCGATTTGCAAGCTTTGCTACCGTAGCTTCTGTGCTTGGCGGCGTGCTAGGTTATCTACTAGGGTTTTGGTTATTTGAACCTGTTGTAGAGCCTTTTATTGCACAAATGCAATGGCAAGATAAATTTAATACGGCACTTGCATGGTTTAAAGATTATGGCTTATGGGTGGTATTTTTAGCCGGGTTTTCGCCTATTCCTTATAAGGTATTTACTATTGGTGCAGGGGTATTACAGATGGCGTTTTTACCCTTTATTGTTGCATCGGCGGTTGGACGAGGGGCGCGTTTCTTTTTAGTATCTGCTTTAATGAAATGGGGCGGAGTTAAAATGGAGCAAAAATTACGTCAATATATTGAAGTGCTTGGCTGGGCTGTGGTTGCTTTAATTGTTGTTGCGTACATTTTATTACGTTAAGTACTATATATTAATGTTATTAACGCAGAGGGCAAAACGCATTGAATAAACAAATACGCTGTTATGTTGCTTTATTTATTAGTGTTTTTCTCTGTGCATGCTCGTCTCGCCATGTTCCCGCACCGGTAAGCAGTTTAAATAATAATATTAATGACTATCCCTCACGGATTAATATTAACGGCGGAAAATACACAGTACAAAAAGGCGATACACTTTACTCGATTGCTTTTAGTGCCGGAAAAGATTTCAGGGAGCTTGCAAAAAACAATTCAATTGCATCACCTTACATTATTGTTCCTGGTCAGGTTGTTTCTCTTTTAGGGCCAAGCAAGCCAAGGGGTACAGCAAAAACGAATCAAAAACACCCAGCTAAAAAGCCATCTAATTTACAAAAAAGTAACAAAAAATCAAAGAAAGAGCTTGATAAGCCGAAAAAACGAAGGTATGTTCAAAAACAAGCTAACCAAAAAATTAGCAAGTCTCAAGGTTCTGCAAACAGAAAGTTGAGTTGGTTTTGGCCTGCTAAAGGTAAAATAATCCAACGCTTTTCTAACAAGGAAAATGGTTATAAAGGCCTACAGATTGCTAATAAAAAGGGGTCGGCAGTATTCGCCGCTGCTCAAGGAACGGTAGTCTATGCGGGTAGTGCACTAAGAGGTTACGGTAATTTAATTATATTGAAACATAATGATGATTACCTAAGTGCTTATGCACATAACTCAAAGTTACTTGTTAAAGAAAAGCAAATAGTGAAGGCGGGACAAAAAATAGCAGAAATTGGTAATTCAGAGTCTTCAGTAACGGCACTTCGTTTTGAAATTCGTTATCGAGGAAAAGCTGTTAACCCTGCTAAATACCTACCCTGAACTAAAGGTGTTGATTGATTGTTCTGGAGAAGGCTCATGGCTAATATAGCAAAAGCTAATAAAACGACTACAGACCTTAATCATAAAGTTATTGATAGCTTGCTCAGGAGAAGTCTTATGGCTGATGTAGCAAAAGCTGAGAAAACCCCCACTGATGATAAGTTTGACGATTCAAAAGTTGAAGATCCAACGCAACTACTTGATGACGTGGAAGATGAAGACGTATTTGTTAAAGAAGAAGTCACTAAAAACCTCGACGCCACTCAGTTATACCTAGGCGAAATTGGTTTTTCCCCTCTATTAAGTGCCGAAGAAGAAGTCTTTTTTGCACGAAAATCGCTTAAAGGTTGTGAAGCTTCCCGTAAACGCATGATTGAAAGTAACTTACGCTTGGTTGTGAAAATTGCGCGCAGGTATAACAATCGTGGGCTTGCTCTACTCGATTTAATTGAAGAAGGTAACTTAGGACTCATTAGAGCGGTTGAAAAGTTTGATCCTGAACGTGGTTTTCGATTTTCTACTTATGCTACATGGTGGATACGTCAAACCATTGAGCGGGCGATAATGAATCAAACGCGTACTATTCGTTTGCCTATTCATGTTGTTAAAGAGCTTAACGTTTATTTACGTACAGCACGTGAGCTAACGCAAAAGCTTGATCATGAGCCAACCGCAGAAGAAATAGCAGAAAGCTTAGACAGACCAGTCGAAGATGTAACAAAAATGCTTCGCCTAAATGAAAAAATAGCGTCTGTAGATATGCCTATTGGTGGTGAAAACGACAGTGCATTGTTAGATGTGATTGCCGACGAAAAAAATGTCGGTCCTGAAGGTGAAGTAAAAAACAATGATATGAATACGCATATTATTGACTGGTTAGGTGAACTGAATCCTAAGCAGCGCGAAGTACTGGCACGTCGCTTTGGTTTACTCGGTTATGAGCCTTCAACGCTTGAAGATGTGGGCCGTGAAATTGGGTTAACCCGTGAAAGAGTTCGCCAAATACAGGTTGAGGCGCTACGTCGGTTAAAAGATATTTTGCAACAAGAAGGGTTAAGTACTGAGAGCTTATTTGAACAGTTCGCTTAATCTAAACACACAGTAAAATTAAATACAGCCCGACTTTTTAAGTCGGGCTGTTTGCGTTTAAAGCAGTGCTTTTAATTTATAAAGCAGTTCATGCGCCTGACGCGGTGATAGGTTATCAGGGTCTATTTCGCTCATTTGTTGCTCAAGCTCACTAGGCTGAATTATTTGCGGTTCACTATCAAACGGTAAAACCTGTTGCTCTGTAGTGACTGTGGTGACACTTTGATGGTTTTCAAGCAAGCTTAGCTTTTGTTTAGCTTGGGCAATAACTGCTTTAGGCACCCCGGCCAGTGCCGCTACTTGCAAACCAAAACTTTTACTTGCGGCACCATCTAATACCGTGTGCATAAAGGCAATGGTATCGTTGTGTTCAATGGCATCTAGGTGCACATTAACCAGCCCAGGCGTTTGTTCTGCAAGCTCAGTGAGTTCAAAGTAATGGGTTGCGAACAAAGTTTTAGCCGCGACTTTTGAAGCGAGGTGATCAGCCGTGGCGTACGCCAGTGATAAACCATCGTAAGTACTGGTTCCTCGGCCTATTTCATCCATTAATACCAATGATTGTGCAGTGGCATTATTTAAAATTGCCGCGGTTTCGGTCATTTCAACCATGAAGGTTGAACGCCCAGATGCTAAGTCGTCACTGGCGCCAATACGGGTAAATATTCTATCTATATTACCAATTTTAGCGCTATCGGCAGGAACGTAACAGCCAATATGTGCCATAAGCACAATAAGGGCAGTTTGGCGCATGTAGGTTGATTTACCGCCCATGTTAGGGCCGGTAATAATCAACATTTTACGCTGGTTATTGAGTTCCACAGGGTTGGCAATAAACGGGTCTTTCATTACCTGCTCTACCACAGGGTGGCGACCTTGTTTAATGCTGATATTATCGTTATCGCAAAGCTCAGGTTTGGCATAATTAAGTGTTTGGGCACGCTCTGCTAAATTGTTCAGTACATCTAAATCGGCAATGACCGAGGCCATTATTTGTAGTTGCTCAATATGCGGAGCAATAAACTCAAATAACTGTTCGTATAATTGTTTTTCAAGGGCCAGCGCTTTTGATTGACTGCCGAGAACTTTGTCTTCGTGTTCTTTTAGTTCTGGGATTATATAGCGCTCGTTATTTTTTAATGTTTGACGACGAATGTAATCTGCAGGCACTAAGTGCGAGTTGGCGCGGCTCACTTCAATAAAAAAGCCATGCACTCGGTTATAACCAATCTTAAGTGTACTAATACCTGTACGTTCACGTTCGCGCTGCTCTAGCTGTTCAAGCACATCGGTGGCACCTTGGCTTAAATTACGCCACTCATCAAGTTCGCTGTTATACCCTGGCGCAATAACACCGCCATCACGAATTAACACCGGTGGGTTATCAATCACTGCACGTTCAAGTAATGCTTGAAGCTCAGGAAGCTCTTTAGAGTGGGCTATAATATGAGAAATACGCGCATCTGTGGCATCGTTTAATAAGCTATGCAGCGGTGCTAATGCTTGAAGCGCACTACGAAGCCTTGTTAAATCGCGTGGGCGAGCCGTGTGTAATGCCAAGCGAGCAATTACACGTTCTATATCACCAATCTCTTTGAGCGCGTCATGCAGCTCACTGCATAATTGCACATCTAAAATAGCACTAATGGCATTTAGACGAGAGTTTAACTCGTCTTTATTACGAATAGGGGTATGAATACGACGCTTAAGTAATCGCGAGCCCATCGCTGTGGCTGTTTTATCAAGCACTTGGGCAAGGGTATTTTCAAAGCCACCTGATAGATTAACGGTAAGTTCAAGGTTTTTGCGAGTTGGCGCATCCAAAATTACTGCGTGTTCATTATGTTCAAGGGTAATTGCACGAATGTGCGGTAATGCAATGCGTTGGGTATCTTTTACGTACTGCATTAAACAGCCTGCTGCCACCAAGGCGCTATGTGCTTTGTCGACCCCAAAACCGACTAAATCTTTGGTGCCAAACTGCTCGCACAGTAAGTGTTGCGCGGTGTCTAGGTCAAACTCCCAATCAGGGCGACGACGCGCTCCCTTAATATGTTCAATTAAATGAGTGTTTTCAAAGTGTTCACTATATAGTAACTCAGCAGGCGCTAAGCGTTGTAGCGTTGAGCTAAATGCTTCATCGGTACTAACTTCAACAATGTTGAAGCGCCCAGAGTTGATATCAAGATACGCAACACCGTATTGGCCTTTTTTATTTTGCCAAACACTGGTTAGTAAGTTGTCTTGGCGCTCTTGTAGTAAGGCTTCGTCAGAAATAGTTCCTGGGGTTACAATACGGACTACTTTACGCTCAACAGGGCCTTTGCTGGTGGCAGGGTCACCCACTTGTTCACAAATAGCCACCGACTCGCCCATTTGTACTAAGCGGGCTAAGTAGTTTTCTACCGCATGATAAGGCACGCCCGCCATAGGAATAGGATCGCCCCCTGCTTTGCCACGGTGTGTTTGTGAAATATCAAGCAACTGCGCGGCGCGTTTTGCGTCATCAAAAAAGAGTTCGTAAAAATCCCCCATCCGATAAAACAATAAAATATCGCGATGCTCTGATTTTATTTTTAGATACTGCTGCATCATAGGGGTTTGTTGTTTTATAGTGTGCGGTGCATAAAGATCAAACGACATGTATTTACCCAAAGGCTGAATATGGAATTACATCAAGAGATTAAGACACTTGCTGCGCAATTAGGCGCTATTTTAACGGATAAACGCTTATGGATCACTACCGCTGAATCATGTACTGGTGGTGGAGTGAGTTATTCGCTTACCGATACCCCAGGCAGCTCAGCATATATTGACCGTGCATTTGTCACTTATAGCAATAACGCAAAGCATGAATTACTCAATGTGAAGCATGATACCCTAGAGGAATTTGGCGCGGTGAGCGAACAAACAGTCATTGAGATGGCAGCAGGCGCTTGTAAGGCTGCAAATGCTGATATTGGCATTGCTATTTCAGGGATTGCAGGACCCGGTGGTGCTACTGAGGGCAAACTGGTAGGGCTCGTGTGGTTTGGACTGCAAATTAACGGTAAACACTGGACGTTTGAACAAGTATTTAATGGTAACAGGGCGCAAGTTAGGCTGCAAGCTATTGTATTTTCTTTAAAAATCATAATAGAGAAGATAAAATAATAAAATTAGCTTGATACTGTGATTTCATACAGTATACTTGTCTGCATTAGCTGGATTTGGAGAAGAAAATGAACGATAACAAACAAAAAGCGTTGGACGCAGCTTTATCACAAATTGAACGTCAATTTGGTAAAGGCTCAATCATGAAATTGGGTGACAATAAAGCGTTAAACATTGACGCTGTATCAACAGGCTCGCTAGGTATTGATATTGCCTTAGGCATAGGCGGCTTGCCGATGGGGCGTATTGTTGAAGTATATGGCCCAGAGTCATCAGGTAAAACAACGCTAACATTGCAAGTTATCGCTGAAGCTCAAAAAGAAGGTAAAACCTGTGCCTTTGTTGATGCTGAGCATGCTCTTGATCCAATTTATGCACAAAAACTAGGTGTTAACATTGATGAGTTACTGGTATCTCAACCAGATACAGGTGAGCAAGCACTGGAAATTTGTGACATGTTAGTGCGTTCAAGCGCGGTTGATGTAGTGATTGTCGATTCGGTTGCAGCATTGACACCAAAAGCTGAGATTGAAGGCGACATGGGTGATTCACACATGGGTCTACAAGCACGTTTAATGTCACAAGCATTACGTAAGCTTACAGGTAACATTAAGCGTTCAAACACACTATGTATTTTCATTAACCAAATCCGTATGAAAATTGGTGTAATGTTTGGTAACCCTGAAACAACAACTGGTGGTAATGCCCTGAAATTTTACGCCTCTGTACGTATTGATATTCGCCGTATTGGTTCGGTAAAAGAAGGCGATGAAGTTGTTGGTAATGAAACGCGCGTTAAAATTGTGAAAAACAAAGTTGCACCGCCGTTCAAACAAGCTGAATTTATCATTATGTATGGCGAAGGTATTTCTAAGCAGGGCGAGCTGATTGATTTAGGTGTTAAGCACAAAATTGTTGAAAAAGCGGGTGCTTGGTACAGTTACAATGGCAACAAAGTTGGCCAAGGTAAGTCTAATTCGATTAAGTTCCTTAAAGAAAACCCTGAAATTGCAGATGAAATTGAAGGTAAATTACGAGAGATGCTATTGCTAAAAGCAACGGTTGAGCCAGAAGATGGCGAAGACGTATTAGGTGATGAAGGCGACCTTTAAGCCCATTTGTTTTAAAGCTTGATTTGACCCGAGCTTAAAAAAAGCGCTAACCATTAGGTTAGCGCTTTTTTATTGTTTGCTATAAAGTGACTTAAAGCCTAGTTAGCTTTATAGCTGCCAGTTAACTGACAATGAGTAGTTACGCGGTGCCCCGTAGTAACCTTGCTCCCAATAAAGGCTGTTTATGTACTTTTCATCAGTACTGTTATTAACATTAAAGGTAACACCGACGTTTTGAGTAATTTCGTAGGTGGCCATTAAATCTAATAAGCCATAAGCATCTTGTTTTGTAGTTGCCAATGCGTTGCCTGCTGGATCTTTTACTTGCACACGGCTAATAGAATCTTGCCAGCGGTAATTAGCACCTAAGGTTAAACCATCAATAAATGGCACTTGATAAGTGGCTGCCATTTTTAATTGGTTTTCTGGGGTGTAATCTTTAACGAGTTCATCACCATCAATACTTAAATTACTAAAGCTGATGCTGGCACTTAAATCATCAGTTAAGCGACCGCTTAATTCAATTTCGAAACCATCACTGTTAATACCATCTGCAGCGTAATAACGCGTATCGCTTGGAAGGGAGCCCGGAAGTGCAACAGCAAGTCCATCTTGCTTAGCATCAAAATAGGCCAGTGTTACAAATACTTGCTCATCTAAAAGTTGTGCTTTTAAACCAACTTCAGCACTTTTACCAATAACAGGAGCCAGTTGTTCAGCGTTAATGTCTAATTCTTTTTGCGGCACAAACGTTTCTGTGTAGCTAGCGTAAGCTGATAATGACTCGGTAAAATCGTACACAGTACCAATGTAAGGAATAACCTCTGAGTCATCGCGGGTTTGCACTACACTATAAGCAGTACCTTTAGTTTCCCAGTCGGTATAGCGTACGCCAGCCAAAATGCTTAATGGCTCTGCTAGTTTTATACGAGTTGAAACATAGGCCGATCTTTGTGTATTTTGTACATCACTGCCGTTAGGTTTATCAACCAGTGTTGCTTCTGGTGCTATCCCATCCCAAGTCGCTAAATCAGGCATCGCAGGGAAACCATTTCCTGTGCTGTAGTCATAAAGCGATTGGTCATTAAAGTCCATGTTTGCTTGGCTAATGCCGAATGATAAGTCGTGCTCTAAAGAAAATAGCTCAAACTTACCGCTGGCATATAAATCAAACAAATCTTGGGTGTCTTTGTAATCATAACGACTCGCATAGCCGGTTAAACCTAAACCAGTATCTTTATCTGGGGTACCATATACATAAAATAACTCAGAATTTTGTTCATTTTTTATATGGGCATAACGGGCTTTAGCAACCCAAGTCGCTGATAAGTTTTGCTCAAGTGTTACATAGATACGTTCAGCGCTATTATCCCAATACGACCAATCTGCAGCTGTGCTAGTTGAGTCATCATAGTTAGTTGCTGAGCCATCAGTGTAATAAAGTGGTAGCGCACCCCATAAAGGACTGTCGGCATCTTTTTGTTGATTCACGTAGTTAATACTTAGTAGTGTATCGTCAGTTAGCTTACCCTCATAGGCAAGGTAGGCAATGGTTTTATCGGTTTCGTAGCGGTCTAGGTATGACTCTTTATCTTGCTTAGTAAATACAGCACGAACAGCGTGTTCATCGTTAATCGGTCTGGAAACATCAATATCTACACGCTTGTTATTCCACGAACCATAAGAAGCGGATGCATGAGCTTGCGTTGTGTAGGTTGGTTTTTTTAGCACCATATTTACAGTAGCCGATGGGTTACCTGCACCGGTCATCATGCCGTTGGCACCACGCACTATTTCAACGCGATCGTAGATTGCGGTATCTAATGTTCCCTGAATTGAACCAGAACTTTGTGGAATACCTAAGCCATCAATCAAAAAGTTGGTTATGTCAAACCCACGGGCTTTAAAGTAAGTACGATCGGTTTCTATTTGCTCTACTGTTACGCCTGGGGTGCTTTCTAATACCGCATTAATATCATCAAGTGAAAAATCATCCATCAACGCGCGTGAAACAACAGAAATTGATTGCGGAGTTTCTTTAATTGTTAAACCTAGCTTAGTCGCAGACTGCGCTTCTTCAGTAATATAGTTTTTATGATGTTGCCCATAAACAGCAATTTTTTCTAAAGGTAGGTCGTCTTGCGTGTCGTTTGCAACAGCATATCCAGATAAAACCAGTGAAGTAAGTAGACTCAGTTTAAATACAAAGCCTTTTTGTTTGTGCAGCATTATGTTTCCCATAAGATTAAATGTGGAAGTAATTTAATCTAAATGAGAGTGATTTGCAATTGCGTTTGCTGGATGTTTTACACGTCTTTGATATTTTTTAAGTAAAGCGCATGGGTTTGGTTAACTTGAGCTCTGGTTAAAAACAAAAAAAGCGGCCGAAGCCGCTCAGGAAGTAAATCAGTATTTTAATTGGTTAGGAAATTAAAACGCATACTTTACAGAAAATTGTAAACGATCTAGATCGCCATCTACGCCACTTTCAAGCTCGCGCTCGGCATGCTTAAACTCAGCACCAAAAGTTAAGCGTTTAACTGGTGAGTATAAAATGTTAGCACTGTAGCTTTGGCTTGATTTAGTTGGATCGCCTGTAAGGGCGAGTAAGTCAGTGTTGTTATCAGCACTGAAAAATGAATATAAGAAAGTTGAACGCCATTGGCTATTCCATTTATGCTGATACGCTACAAAGCCAGAGGTTGAATCAATCGCATCTAGGTCATCACCATTGAGAACCGCACCATGAGCTACGTTTAGACCCACATAACGACCTAGTCCTTTACCTTGGGTAAGCATAAATTTTAGATTATCTTGACCAAACTTCACCATACCCGATGCACTAACACCAAATGATGTTTCATCGGCATCAACACCGGCTACTTTGTAGGTCAGTTGACGAGCAAGGGCTGTTACTACAAAGTTACCCCAATCAGCATTATGGGTGTAGCGTGCTGTAAAATCAGGAAGAGATGCATCGTCTGTTACAGTCATTAATGGGCTTTTAATACCTTGGTCGTTTGTAGTAAGCTTAGTAATAGTGCTTTCTGGGTTCTCTAACGAGAATGACCATGCACCCGTAGTGTATTTAATTTGAGATTGACGAACAAACACCGTGCCCTCAGCTGGGCCAACAAAATCAAGCGCTTCTGGTAATGCACCGACGTTTTGAAAGTTTGACCATGTTTGACCAAATAACCAGCCATCATATGAGATAAATGCATGGCGAATACGCGGAGAATATGAATTGGACACACGCTCGTTACCGCCTGGGGCAGAAGCTAAAAAGTCTAGTTCTATTTTAGTTTTAACCGTTTTGCCATTATCTAAAAGTGTAGACGTACCAAAGTTAAAGCGAGATTCACGCGCGTGCATATCAAATACAGCATCTGAGTTATTATCGCTGCCAACGGTTAATGTACTTGGTACATAAAAGTCACGGCCAACACTGGTGCCTGCAGGCGCACCTGCTGAGTAGTCACTCCACATTGCGTCGAGTTTAATGTATCCACCGTAGGTGAATTCGGTATCACCTATTTTTGCAGCTGTTGCGGCATAAGCCGTGCTTGTTAAAGCACATAATAAAACACTGGCTGCCAGTGTTTTAATTGGAGTAAATTTCATTGTTGCGTCCTTTTATAGGCTACTTGTTGTATGTTGTTTGCTTATGATATGTATTAATGTGTGTTACTTATATAGTACTAACAGATTGAATTTAATTATCTTTAATCTAATTTGTTAGTAAATACGAATTATTAATAAACAATCAAAGTTTTTAAATATTTAAACTACTGTTGTATATGTACACAATTTACTCAATCAACCATTAGTCTATTAGACTAAGGTTTAATAATTATTGAGTGTTCATATACTTTTATTTAATAGTATGTTTTTTATGTAAATAGAGTGTAGCTATAAGGGTTGTAGATAAGATAATCGTTGTTTGAACTCAGATACAACTAATGTCTAATATTTAATAGTGCACTGCTGAGTAATCCTTGATGAAAAGCCTAAGGCAAGTAATATAAATTGGAGACTAATATGTCACAAAGTATCTATCCAGTTCCTGCGCATATTAAAAACGCAGCGTTCGTCGATAATGAAAAATATAATACGATGTATAAACAGTCTATTGAGGACCCTGAAGGTTTTTGGGCTGAGCACGGTAAGCGTCTTGACTGGTTTACTCCATATTCAAAAGTAAAAAACACTTCATTTGACAAAGGCCATATCAATATTAAATGGTATGAAGATGGCTACCTTAATGCCTCTTATAACTGTATTGATCGTCACTTAAAAACAAAAGCGGATAAAGTAGCATTAATTTGGGAAGGTGATGATCCTTCACAAAGCGAAAATATCACCTACCAACAGCTACATGATGAAGTGGCAAAGTTTGCCAATGGTTTAAAAAAATTAGGTGTTAAAAAAGGTGACCGTGTAGCCATTTATATGCCAATGAGCCCGCAAGCTATATACGCAATGCAAGCTTGTGCCCGTATAGGCGCAATTCATTCAGTTATTTTTGGTGGTTTTTCACCGTCAGCTATTGCGGATCGTATTAACGACTCGGGCGCTAAAGTGGTGATCACGTCAGATGAAGGCCGACGTGCAGGTAACTGTGTGCCGCTCAAAGCCAATGTAGATGAAGCCGTATTACAAGATTCAGTCACCACTGTTGAACATGTAGTGGTACATAAACTAACATCAGGCGATGTTGATTGGCACGACCATGATATTTGGTGGCATGACTTAGTTGCAGATCAAGCGCCAGAGTGCGAACCTGAACACATGAATGCTGAAGACCCGCTGTTTATTCTGTATACATCGGGTTCTACAGGTCAGCCTAAAGGTGTGGTACATACCACCGGTGGCTATTTAGTCTATTCATCTATGACCCACGAATACATTTTTGATTTAAAAGACGATGATATTTTTTGGTGTAGTGCTGACGTTGGCTGGATCACAGGTCATAGTTATATTGCTTACGGGCCGCTCGTTAATGGGTGTACGCAAGTCGTATTTGAAGGCGTACCGACTTACCCAACAGCAGGTCGTATGGGTGAAGTGGTTGATAAACATAACGTGACAATTTTATACACAGCACCTACTGCCATTCGTGCATTGATGGCCAAAGGCGAAGAGCCGATTGCCAGCTCACATCGCGATAGCTTGCGCATTTTAGGTTCTGTGGGTGAGCCAATCAATCCAGAAGCGTGGACTTGGTACTTTGAGAAAATTGGTAAATCTAACTGCCCAATTGTAGATACGTGGTGGCAAACCGAAACCGGTGGCATCATGATTGCGCCATTACCAGGTGCAACCGATATGAAACCTGGCTCTGCAACTCGCCCATTCTTTGGTATTGCACCGGCATTATTTGATGCTGGAGGTAATACATTAGAGGGCGCTGTTGAAGGAAACCTAGTTATTTTAGATAGCTGGCCTTCACAAGCACGAACTGTGTATGGCGATCACGAGCGCTTTGAACAAACCTACTTTAGCGCTTATCCTGGTGTGTACTTTACTGGTGACGGTTGTCGTCGTGATGAAGACGGTGATTATTGGATCACAGGACGCGTTGATGACGTACTTAATGTATCTGGGCACCGTTTAGGTACTGCGGAAATTGAAAGCGCGTTAGTTGCTCATGAAGCTGTAGCTGAAGCGGCAGTAGTAGGCTACCCGCATGATATTAAAGGCCAAGGTATTTACGTTTACATAACTCCTAACGAGGGTGTAACGGTGAGTGATGAGCTAACAAAAGAGATCCGTAATTGGGTACGTAAAGAACTAAGCCCAATAGCATCACCAGATATGATTCAGTGGTCGCCAGGTTTACCAAAAACACGTTCTGGCAAAATTATGCGTCGTATTTTACGTAAAATCGCGGCAAATGAGCACCAACAGCTTGGTGATACCTCAACACTTGCGGATCCGTCAGTGGTTGATGAGCTAGTAGAAAATCGATTAAATCGTTAATTTCGCGTTAAAAGCTTGATTATAAGTTGATTCTAAACGTAGTATATCGGCTGTTGTCTGTTGGATAGCAGCCGAATTTTTGGGAGTGAACAATGAGTCAGTTTTTAATAGCGGACGATCATCCGTTATTTCGTGAAGCACTAAAGGGCGCTTTGAGTGTAAAGTTTGCAGGTTTAGAAGTATTTGAATCAGCCGATTTTGATAGTACATTGAAGGTGTTAAGCGAACAAGAAGATCTTGATATATTACTACTAGATTTACACATGCCAGGTAACGGTGACTTATACGGCTTGATCCGTATACGTGAAGATTACCCAAGCTTACCTATTGCGGTGGTTTCGGGTAGTGAAGATGTAAATATTGTTTCGAAAGTTATGGGTTATGGGGCAATGGGGTTTATTCCTAAGTCATCATCATCTGACGATATTGCCAACGCAATTAACCAAATACTCGAGGGCGATACTTGGCTGCCAACCGAACTAAAAAGTAAAGTGGCTGAAATAGAAGGCGCAGATAGAGAAATTGCTGCACAAGTGGCATCACTCACTCCACAGCAATACCGCGTATTACAATATTTGCACGAAGGTTTACTGAATAAACAAATTGCGTACGAACTTCACATTTCAGAAGCCACAGTCAAAGCTCACATCACTGCCATATTTAGAAAACTCGGTGTTTATAATCGAACTCAAGCTGTTTTAATTGCTGCAAAACTACAACTAGAACCCATAGAGCAAGCTTAAGCAGGCTAAATAAGAGGCGAGAGCCTCTTTTTTGTAACCCCATCACAACAAACCCATCAGTTAATTACCATGGGATAACAAGTCATTCATCTTTATTACATGACCTGCTCAGAAAATAATGCTAGGTTACGGGCATTTTGTAATTAAGAGAGCATGGTATGTCAGACTCAATAGACTCACCACACACATCCCAAGATGAAAATCAGGCCGCAAAGGGCGGTTGGTTTAATCGATTTTTAGCCACGGTAGAATTTTTAGGGAATATGCTTCCCCATCCAATTACCTTATTCGCGCTGTTTTGTATTGCCATTATTTTATTTAGTGGCGTTGCTGATTGGTTTGGACTTAGTGCTATCGATCCTCGCCCTGAGGGCTCTGCTGGGCGCGATCCAGATGGTGTAATTGAAGTAGTTAGCTTACTCAGTGCCGAGGGCTTACAGCGTATTGTAACGGGATTGGTAACTAACTTTACCAGTTTTGCGCCACTGGGTACGGTGCTAGTAGCGCTATTAGGTGTAAGTGTTGCTGAGCATTCAGGATTATTGTCTGCGGCAATGCGTGGCATGGTTATGGGTGCATCTAAACGCTTAGTTACCTTTATGGTGGTATTCGCTGCTATTTTATCAAACACAGCATCTGAGCTGGGTTATGTAGTATTGATCCCCCTAGCGGCAATGATATTTCATAGTTTAGGTCGTCATCCGCTTGCAGGCCTTGCTGCAGCGTTTGCTGGTGTATCGGGTGGCTATAGTGCTAACTTATTACTGGGTACTATCGATCCGTTATTAGCGGGTATTACGACGCCTGCAGCACAAATGATTGACCCAACTTACCAAGTAGGCGCTGAAGCGAACTGGTATTTTATGATGATTTCAGTATTGCTAATTGCTGTTTTAGGTACGCTTGTTACTGAGAAAATTGTTGAGCCACGTTTAGGTAAATATAACCCAGATGAAGCCAGTGAAGATTTAGCTCAAAATAATATTGCCGGTTTAACTGCCAAAGAAAAGTCAGGTTTGAAATGGGCTGGAGTTTCATTACTTGTTGTTTCGTTGTTGCTCGCTTGGACGATTGTACCCGCAGACGGTATTTTACGTAACCCTGAAACAGGTCTAGTTGCTCACTCGCCGTTTTTAAAAGGGATTGTTGTTTTTATTTTTGTTACCTTTGGTATTCCGGGCTTTGTGTATGGTCGAGTGGTTGGCACCATGAAAAATGATAAAGACGTGATCAATGCCATGAGCAAAAGTATGAGCTCTATGGGCATGTATATTGTATTAGTGTTTTTTGCTGCGCAGTTTGTGGCATTTTTTAAATGGACTAACTTAGGCACAATTTTAGCGATTAACGGTGCCGCGTTACTACAAGCTCTTAGCTTAACTGGGCCGGAAGTATTTGTACTGTTTATTTTGATGTGTGCTTTAGTGAACTTAACGCTAGGCTCATCGTCAGCGCAGTGGGCAGTAACAGCCCCTATTTTTGTTCCTATGCTGATGTTAATTGGTTATGCACCAGAAACAATTCAAGCGGCTTATCGTATTGGTGATTCAGTAACTAACTTAATTACCCCGATGATGAGTTACTTTGGTTTAATCCTTGCGGTTGCCACTAAATACAAAAAAGACATGGGAATAGGTACTTTGGTAGCCACTATGTTGCCATACAGCTTAATCTTCTTTGTTGGCTGGGTGGTACTGTTTTACTTATGGGTATTTGTTTTAGGTATGCCAGTAGGCCCTGGAGCACCAACGTATTACACACCCTAGTTAAGTAAGGTTTATTATTTACTTATAAAAATGCCAGCTTATTAGCTGGCATTTTTAATAGCTATATAAAGCTAATTATGAAAATACGACGGTTTTATTGCCATTAATAAACAGCTAGAGTATTACCAAATTGGTTTAATAACATGCCGCCTAAACAAAGGCTTCTTTTGGAGCTAATAATACAACTTTGGTTTTTTCTTCGCCGTGCAGTGCCTCTTTGACGTTAGCAGGAAACCCTTCGCAAAGTTATGATAAAAATCGCTGCGAGATTAGCCTGTGAGTTCTGCTCTCATAAAAAGCGTTGTGCATCTTTATCAACAAGGCCTAATAATATCTAAATTATGCTGATTACAGAGTTTGGTAATTTTGGCTAAGCCTATATCGTCTGCGTATTAATTGGTTAGTGTATTACTTATTTTCCTCATCCCCTCCCTGTCTTTAATGCGCTTGCAGGGGGAATTACATTTACATCAATGTAGAGAGGGGGATTTAGTGTGGAAAGATGCCACCTAGTAATAAGGTGGCATATAGATAAGCTAGGTTTTTGGCTCAGACGCTAAATCGTCTTCCTGACGTAAAAAACCAGCGGCTTCCTCATCATCTTTGGTTAAAGCTGGCTGCATAGGCATAGCCCGTGTTTGCTGGTTTAACTGGTGCAGTTGAGATGCATTGCCTAAATCGCGTTCGCTAGTGATAGAGGCAATTGATTCTCGGTCTTTCAAAAATGCAATTACATCTTTTTTGATTGCTTGTAATTGACCTTCATCTTTATGCATTTCCATAATATGTCGAGGATGCTCGAGGTTTTTCATGCCTGTAGCTGCAAAGGTTGTAGAAACAATGCGCGAAACAATCACCCAAGGCGTTATGCTGCTACGTACCAAGGTATTTTCCGAGCGTGTGCTATCATGAATACCGGTGCCCGTTGATATTTTTGACTCAGTAAATGTACCCTCGCACTTGAAGTACACGAGTAAAGATTCAAATTGCATTTCAGCAAAAAATAAATGGGCACTATTGCTCAGCAGCTGAGCAAATGCTTTAACTAATATGCCGATAAGCAATAAATGAACACTTGCCATTAACAGCTCGCTAAACTCAATAATATTTTTATTATTAAAGGCTTGTTCAATACTATTTATATTAGCAGCGTCAATATAGTGGTAAATATTAATAAAAGAGTAAGCAAGCAACACAGTAAAGGTAAGCGCTACAATGTAGAGTAAGTTACCACTAATTAACGCAACTAAACGAGAAAGGTTAAAGTGCTTACCTAAATCCATTGTGTGTAGTTTAGGCTGAATTTCTTGAATCATTTCGCCTTTAAACCCGCCTTTTCCTTCAATTTGCTCTTGTAGTTTAGGATCTAGCTCACGATAAACCCTATTAGGTACTTCTTTATAACGGCGATTAGCCATTACTAAGTTATCAAGATTTATAAAAATTTCATCTGGATGAACAGACTCTTGCCAATTTTCACGTAGTTCTGATACTTCAGCGCTTGGTGTCACTTCGTTTAAACGCGCTTTTATCATCACAAAAACAAGTGCACAACTAAGTGTAGCTAAAATAATAATGGCAGTTAAATAGAGGCCCGCGTTAAGATTGGGTAATTGCTCAAGCCAATTGTCTATTTGTTGTTTGCTTATGCGCTGTTCCTGCATTATCCACGACATAGACAGGCCTATAGCAATGGGCAATATAAAGGATAAAGAAATGATTTTAGCAAGAGCACCAGTACCTAAGGCTTCAATATTTTTCTCTGCATTACGTGAAATAGGTTTGCCAGAAGAGCGCCAAGAAAACAGCACATAAAACATTAATATGGCACTATATATTGGAAAAGCTAGTTCGCCAGCTTCACCGGTAAAACCAGACAGTGACACAAAGGCGACCAATGCGTAAGCGATAAGAGCAACCAGTGTGCTTATCCATGAGCCAAATAAACGTTGGGCAACATTACGTATTGGGTAGGGTAAAAATAATAGTTTTGGTACTAAACTATGTAGCAAACGCGATAAAAAGCCATTCGGTTCTTTAAAAGTACTGTTTTTGCGACCAACAAGCATTTCTTCTAATGTTTGCGCAGTGTAGGCTACCTCGTTTTTTTCTTCTTGTGCAGTTGAGGTTTGTGACTTACTAAAATTAAACGCCAACGATGTCGGATGGTTTCTACCTACGAAGTACTTAAGCGTTGCATAAATACCACCTGATAAAGTCCGAATTCCTAGGGCGAGTATTAACATGCCAAATATCATTAAGATCCAACCTGCTGTTGCATCTTCTTTTACAGAGCTAGACGCGATAACAAGCAAGCTGATGCCAACAACAGATTCAATAAGCCCTCTTATTGCTTTTACTTTACCTTCCAGTTTGAAAGGGTTTTTTAGTCCAAGATCGATTGATCCGTAATCAAAAGCCATCAAATGCTCCTTATAAATAGTAACCCTAAAAAGGGAATATCAGCATAGCTAAAATAATGCATATATTATTGCTTAATTTCTGATTATATATCAATAATATTGTTCAGCTTAAGGTTACTTGAATATGATAAGTTAAATCTCTTAAAAGTTGTTATTGCTTAAAAGGGAGTATAGTAAACAACCTGGTATTTCAGCTAATCCATAAAGTGAATGGTTTTGCCAAGAGGAAAATTGCATATTTTGGCCGTGGAAGTTGATAGTAAAGGTCGAGTAAAATAATGATATAAATCTAACAAAAGGCTCTATTTTCGGTTCTATTAGGTTGAATTTACTTGCAATAGAAAACAGCTGATACGTAAATTTACTTTGTTTTAATAAAGTCTCTTAATCAATGTTCAGGTTTAGTTATATTGGATAAACAAATGCCAGCTTGTTAGCTGGCATTTTTAATAGTTATATAAAGCTAATTATGAAAATACGACGGTTTTATTGCCATTAATAAACAGCTTATGCTCTGATGCTAGTTGCAGTGCTTTACAAAACACCGTTTTCTCTACATCTTTACCCATTTTAGCCATCATCTCAGCTGTATTCGCATGAGTCACACTCGATACGTCTTGTAAAATAATCGGGCCTTCGTCTAGCTCATTATTAACAAAGTGAGCCGTGGCACCAATAATTTTCACACCACGTTCAAATGCTTGGTGATACGGTTTTGCACCAATAAAAGCAGGTAAAAATGAGTGATGAATATTAATGATTTTACCCTCAAAACGACCCACAAATTCAGGGCTTAAAATACGCATGTATTTAGCTAGGCCAATAATGTCAGGGTTATAGCTGGCAATTAAGTCACCGACTTTTTCGTCGTGCTCACTGCGCGTAAGTCCTTCATGAGAAACCACATGAAAAGGAATATTAAACCCTTTCACTAGAGGCTCTAGAGTAGGGTAGTTAGCGATAACGGCGAGTATCTCTATGTTTAGAGCTTGTTCAAATTGCTTTAATAACATGCCGCCCAAGCAATGAGCTTCTTTTGTGGCTAATAGTACCACTTTGGTTTTTTCTTCACCGTGCAGTGCCACTTTTGCGCCAGCTGGTAATACGTCACTAAGTTGTGACAAAAACTCAGCATGTGGTTCGCCTGTAAGCTCTGTGCGCATAAAAAAGCGTTGTGCATCTTTATCAACAAATTCGTTGTTACGAATAATATTTAAATTATGCTGATTACACAGTCCGGTAATTTTGGCGATTAAGCCTATATCGTCTGCGCATTGGGTGGTTAGTATATAACTCATTTTCCTCATTCTTACCCAGTGGTTAGTTGCTTCATTATTTGTGTTTTAACTCAGAAAGCAAGACCTTTGTGTGATGGCCAATGTTTAATTTTAATTTACGCTAAGATAGCGTTAGTAAGGTTAATTTAGCTTTGAGTAAGTTTAACAAATTGTGTTCTAGTAGGGATTTAAAACAAGGAACTAAATCAGTTGTTTATTACTATATTTATATTATTGCCTAGTTAAAAAGTTGTTTCTAGTGTGCTTTACTAGCATACGAGTATATTAAATTGCGAATTAACTCTGTTTGTGCTTCATTTGTATACAAGTGTGGCGCTGTTGTCAGTAATATAAACAATGGAAACTTAGCTGCTAAGCGGCTGCAAAATAAAAAGCTTAATGGCTTATAATGTTAATTGGAGAAATAATGGGTAATTTAAGCTTAAAAAACAAATTGCTATTGTTGGCTGTTTTACCATTGATAGTATTACTAATCAGTTTTATGGCGGGCTCTTATTATTTAGAGAAGCAGAATCAACAGCAAAACTTTAATGAGTTCAAAACTAAATTAATTGCTGATAAACAGACTCTATTAAAAACAGAAATAGAAATTGGTTCTCAAATAGTGCAATACCAATTAGCACAAGGTAATGAACAAGACGCAAAAAATGCGTTGCGAGATTTAACTTTTGGCGAAGATGGTTACTACTTTATTTATGATACCGATGGTATTAGTGTTTTTCATGCATTACTGGGTGATGCAATAGAAGGTCAAAATAAAATAGGGATGACCGACCCAAACGGTAAAAAAATAGTGGTTGGCCTACTTGAACAAGCGCGTAAGGGCGGTGGCTCGTTTACTTATCATTTTCAAAAGCCCAATACCACAGGCTTAGTCGAAAAAATTGGCTATGCTGCCATGATCCCAGGTACTAATTGGATGATTGGAACTGGCACTTATATGGATGATATTGAAGCTGAGCTGGTAAAGTATCAAGCAACTATGGAGCGCCATTTAAGCGAAAAAATGACCACTTTGGTTTTAATATCACTTCTGCTTCTTGGTTTAGCAGCAGCCGGTGCGTTGTATGCTTCTAACAATATGCTAAAACCGATCAAACGTATGGTGCAAAGCTTAGATGATATTGCTAAAGGGGAGGGGGATTTAACCCGACGCTTAGAAATAGATACCCATGATGAAATTGGTCAGTTAGGTGAATCTTTCAATGTATTTGTGAGCAAGCTACACAGCATTATTGCCGGTGTGGTTGATGTAACAAGTGACGTTAAAACAGCCTCCTCAGATATTAATACGCAAACATTACTGATAGAAGACAAGTTATTAAAGCATAACCATGAAACCGATTTAGTGGCAACGGCGATTACCGAAATGTCAGCAACCTCACATGAAGTTGCGCAAAATACCACACAAGTTGCGGTATCAACGCAGGCGGCAACAAAAGAAGTGGCTAATGCGCAAGATTGTGTGGATGTTTCATTGAGTGAAGTTTCAAACTTAATGGGCGAAATTAACCAAGCCGCAGAGCAGGTTAACTCGTTAAGTGAACAATCTAAAAAGATTAATAGCGTATTGAGTGTCATTGGGGGTATTGCTGAGCAAACTAACTTACTGGCATTAAATGCGGCAATTGAAGCGGCACGCGCAGGTGAGCAAGGTCGTGGGTTTGCGGTGGTGGCTGATGAAGTTAGAAGTTTAGCGAGCAGAACCCAAGATAGCACATTAGAAATTAATGAAATGCTTAGCGAATTACATAACTTAGTTACTGCGGCTGTAGGAGCCATGCAAGCGAGTCAACAAAGCTGTAACCGCTCTGTAGAGTCTTCACGCGCTATATCTGAAAGTTTAGGTGCGGTTACTACATCGGTAACAACAATTAACGATATGAGTACACAAATTGCCACCGCAGCTACTGAGCAAAGTAGCGTTACAGAAGAGATAAACCGTAACGTTTATGCAATTCAAGAAATTGTGAATGAATTAACGCAATCGAGTAAAACGACCTCTTCGGTAAGTCAGCACTTAGCGGGACGAGGTCAAAACTTAGGTGATTTAGTCGGTCAGTTTAAAATATAAATAACATTTAGCTATTAATTGCTTTTAGAAGCCGTGACTTATTTAGTTACGGCTTTTTTTTGCTTTATTTTTAGCTAAAGCGCAATAGTTTATAGCCTGCTACATCTATAAATATTTAACAGCACAGCGATTTTTTTAATATTTTTATTAGCGACTAATGTACACTATAAGGGTCTGTTGACCTTTTGGATTGAAACGTGTTCAACCTCGAAAGACAAACAGATCCTAGCTAATCTCATTAATAAGTACTTACTTATTACAGTAAATTTATAGTGAAACGACTATTTTAGGGTTTTTAAATGATAGAGTATCCGGTTGATCAGTTACCACAACTCATAAATGACTTATTGCAGTGTGATACCACTGAGCGCAAAAATAAATTACTAATAGATGCTCAGCAAACTTTATCAACTGAGCACTTATCTTTATTGTTTGAGGCGATCCCTAAAGAGCAGCGTCTCGAAATTTGGCATTTATTAGATGAAGACACGCAGCACGAAATTTTTGTTAATTTAAGTGAAGATAGCTGTTTATGGTTACTACAAACACTAGATGACAGTGCCGGATTTAAATTATTAGACGAAGTAAATGTTGAAGAGCTACTTGAGTTAGAAGAAGTTATTCCACAACGTTTTATTGATTACGCTAAAAAACAACTCGATGAAGCACAAACTAAGCAATACGAACTGGCTCAGCAATATACGCCAGAGCAATTAGGTCACTGGATTGGGTTTGATTTTTTAAAGGTGTCAGACAAACTCACTGCGGGTGGCGCTAAAAAGCTGCTACACAAAGGCTTACCGCAATACAGCGAAGTTATTTATTTGGTGAGCCGTAAAGGTAGCTTAATCGGTGAAGTTGCGGTTAATGATCTGATAAAAGCGCATGATAACGAGAGTTTAATGACGCTAGCTAATCATGACTTTACCTCATTGCACGCAGACCATGATTTATATGAAGCCGCTGAAGTGGTTATTCATAGCGAGAAAATGGCCATGCCCGTGGTTAATGCCGATAACAAATTAATAGGGCGTTTAACCATTGCATCAGCTTATGAGTTACGTCAAGAAATAGCCGACGAAGCGGCAGCAAAGGCCGGTGGTTTACGAGAAGACGAAGACTTATTTGCCAGTGTTCGTAAAAGTGCTAAAAACCGTGGTATTTGGTTAGGTATAAACTTAGCAACAGCATTTTTAGCCTCGTGGTTTATCGGTTTGTTTGGCGCAACTATAGAGCAAGTGGTGGCACTTGCGGTATTAATGCCTGTAGTGGCGTCAATGGGCGGTATTGCCGGTAGTCAAACCTTAACGGTTATTGTACGAGGACTGGCTCTGGGTCAGGTTACTGACTCAAACCGAAACGCATTACTTAAAAAAGAGCTGCGAGTAGGGGCGGTAAATGGCTTGGTGTGGGCTTTAGTAATTGGTTTGCTAACCTTTGTATGGTTTAACGATATTATGCTTAGTATAACCATTACCGTGGCAATATTACTTAACTTAGTGGCAGCATCGTTGGCGGGCGTAGTGATCCCGTCTATTTTAGATAAAATGAAAATTGACCCTGCGTTGTCGGGTTCAGTGATTTTAACCACAGTCACTGATATTATCGGCTTTGTAACCTTTTTAGGGTTAGGTAGTTTGTTATTACTCTAATTTTTAAGCTAAACGCCAGTTCCATGGAGTGGCGTTTAGTAATATATAAAATAATAGCATTACAAGCCCGTTAGAATGTTTTAAACAACAGTACTTGTTTTATTTCTACCTTCGGTTTTTGCGCGGTACAAGGCTGTGTCTGCGGCGCACAACAGCGCCTCGTAGGTGCGATATTGACTATTATGCTCACAGGCAATCCCTTGGCTCACACTAACTTTAACCTCTGGTGGTAGGCCTATATCTGTAAATGTCATCGCATTAATTTGTTGTTGTACATGCTTGGCAACAATCGTTGCACTTTTTATATCGCAACGCGGTAAAATAATAGCAAACTCCTCACCGCCATATCTCGCAGCCAAACACTCTCTTGACGGAATACAATGCAAAAGCATTTTTGCAATTTTTTGTAAGCATTTATCACCTTTAATATGCCCATAGGTGTCGTTGAATTTTTTAAAGTGATCTACATCAATCAATATGCTGGTTAGAGGTTGTTTGCTTTGAATACTTTCTTGCCAGTCGCCTAAATAAAAAGGTGATTGATGCATAAGGACTCGTTATTATTTTATTTGTAAGCACGCTTAATTAATTTAATATGATTTAAAATCATATTAAGGTTTTTATTTATTTTAGGTCGCTTTTATTAAGCGTAACAATGCGTTGTGGAAACGGAATTTCAATATTGGCATCGTTAATCGCTTTATACACACCGCCATTTATAGCGAGTTTAGTTTCAATAATTTTAGTGGTGGGCACCCAATAACGATAACTAATGGTGACGCCGCTATCAGCAAAACGTTCTATACCAATTTGTGCATTAGGGTGTTTAGCTACGAGTTCGTGATTGACTAATACGTTTTCAATAAGGCTTATCGCAGTATCACTACAGGCACTGTAGGCTATGTCTATTTCACCTTTTACCAATGAATAATTAAATGAGTTATGCAGAATTTCGCCAACAATATGCTTGTTAGGAATGGTTATTTCTACTTTTTCTTCATTAATTAATATGGTGTGCCCCAGCTCAATTACTTTTACTTGGCCACTAACGCCTTTTACTTCTATGGTATCGCCAACCACAAATGGCCGCGTAGCAATAATAGCAAGCCCCGCGCCATAATTAGAAAGCATACCTTGTAACGCTAAGCCTGCGCCTAATGAGGCGGCACCTATTGCAGCTACAAATGGGGTTACACTAATGCCAATTTTACCAAGCGCAATAATGATCACCATAATGATCAGCAGTACTTTTACAACATTACTGACAAAATTAGTCAGGGTGATATCAATGTTATGGCGGGTCATTAAGTTTGCGACAACTTCGGCGAGCTTTTTAGCGACCCACAGGCCAACGAGTAGAATAAAAATAGCGCCCACTATTTGCATACTGTAGGTAACTAAATACTCGGTAAGTAGGGCGTAGTACTTTTCAAATTGCTGAATTTCGGAACTGATCATGTTGGGCTCTATTTTTAGCGATACTGTTATCCGCTTACTATAACAAAGTATTAACTAAAATTGGATATAATAGTGGTACTATCACTGCGGTTAATAATGCACTGAGTGCCATAGCCACTGATGAAAATGCGCCTATTTTTGGGTGTTCGGCAATAGCTGCCGCCGTACCAATTGCATGGCACGCGGTACCGATTGCAATTCCTTGTGCCTCAAAGTTATAAATCTTAACTAATTTGAGCAATATAAAGCCAAACAAAGCCCCCAATAAACCAATAAAAATAACCATGGCAGCGGCAAGTGAGCTAATTCCTCCCAATGAGTCAGTAACCAGCAGTGTGATAGGGGTTGTTACACTGAGTGCCGCAACAGAGGCGCTCAATTGTGAGGGCACAGCAAATAAAATACTTAATACAAAAGCCACTAGTGTGGCGTTAACAATACCTATACTGCAAGTAGCGACAATTAATAGTAAGTTTTTACGTACGTGCATAAATTGCTGATAAAGCGGCAAGGCTAAAGCAACAATGGCCGGCTCTAATAGCCAACTTAGTAACTGACTATGTGAGGCAAATTGTGAATAAGGTAATTTAAGGTTAACTAACAGTAGGGCAATAATGCCAATGCTTAAAAAAACAGGGTTGGTTAATGACTTTAAAATACTCTGATTTATCTTAAGATTAACCGCTCTTAGTGCAATAAAGAGAATAATAATAAATGGCACGGTTAACCACCATAGGCTGGGGGTTATGCTGGTGGTTAAGTTAGTCATTATTAGCTCTACCTTTAAAATAGCCCACTAGGCTTGCCACTAAAATTAAACTACTGAGTGGGACTAATAAGATGACCGCAGTTAAGAAAGGCCAATGTGATTTAATTAGCCCTAAATGTTCTATAAAACCGACGCCTGCAGGAATAAAGAAAATAGGCATTACATTCAAAATAGGTGATGCACAGGGGGCGAGTTGATGTTCTTTAACTATGCCTAATAACAGTAACGTTAGCAGCAAAACCATGGCGAGTAGAGGAGCAGGGAAACTCGCATCAAGAAGATGCATAATGAATTTGCTTGTTGCTAAGCACAATAAAATAATTGCGCTACTTAGTAGGTATTTCATTAATTTGGCTCACTAGAATAGAAGAGCCTAACTTTAACAAATAATGCTGTTATATGCATTGTGCCTTAGTATTACCATCAATGTTACCAGCGCTTGGCGTTTGTAAACTCAATATCAGCTTTCCCTTTAGCTTTAGCAATGGCTTTTTTAGTATTAGGGTTGATCAGTAAGCGAATTTGGCTCCATGTTTCTTTAGCGAGTATTTTTCGAACAGGGGCTTTATAGCTTTGTTGAGTTACACGCTTTATTGCAGCTAATGTGTCAGGTGAGCGCGCTAGCAGTGTATCAAGCATCTCTTTAGTTGCTTTATCTGTATCGTCGGTTGTTTTGGTTACTAAACCTAGTTCAAAAGCATGTTGTGCGTTTATTGGATTTGCGTGACTTGCTAACCAAAGCGCTTGGTCGCGTTTTACTAAGCCTGAAAGCATAACATTAGCGCCCATATCTGGGCATAACCCCCAGCGCGCTTCCATAATGGCGAGTTTGGCATCGTGGTGAACAATTCGGTAATCGGCACCCAGTGCTATTTGCAATCCACCCCCAAGGCAATTTCCGTTTATTTTGGCAATAACAGGCACACTCAATGATTGCCAACCAAGTACTACTTTTTGCGCTAAATTTTGATTACCAGGAAGCCATTTAAATAGGAGTTTTATAATATTCATTGGCGAGGCCATAACCGCGTTAATATCAAGCCCTGCACAAAAGTGTTCGCCTTTACCGGTTAATACAACCGCACGAATACTTGCATCTTTTTTAATATTTTTAATCACCTTGTTAAGCTCAATAAACATAGTAAAGCTTAAGGCATTTTGTTTTTCTACTCGATTTAATGTGACGGTGGCAATGCCCTGTTTTTTTTCTAGTTTTATCATCTCGCACTCCTCTGACCTGTTACTTGAGCTTATGTTTTTATTCGTGCTAAGTAAAGTGGGTGAAGATAAATAAAAAACAAAGTGAATTTTTTAATGCAATTGCGGTCTTTTATCTTTCAAGGCAGATTTAATCTTGAAAGGCTAGCAGACCCTAATGCTAACCAATCCATTAATATCTATAAGTATTAGGTAAAAGTAAAAAAGTCAGTATTTAACGTGTTTTTTTATCAAAACACTAACAACTTTTGATATTATGGCGCCAACTTAAAAGCTCAGAGGTTAACCACTTATGTCAGGTCCACGTTTATTTACGGTAGAAGAAGCAACCCATCAAGCTTATGATATTTTTTTAGAGCTGGCTCCCAACAACCTGAGTGATAAAGATGTTGAAGAATTTAACCTGCATCGTGAAGAACTTGGCTTTATTGAAGAAGATGAGCCCGATGAACAGTGGCAAGATTTTGTTGCACTAGAAATAGAGCCTGAGCATTTTATTCAAGTATTAGTGGGCCTCGAGTTTGATAACGAAGACGTCTTATTTGCGAAAATTTTAATTAGCCGTGATAAAGACGCGCCTTTTTGCCATATTTTATGGAAAGAAAGTGAATAACTTTTTCGGCCCCTTTTCATTATTACCATTTGCAAGAGAATGTATTTTGCGAAAGTACGTTGTATTACTGCTTTTATTATTTAGCTCCTACAGCTGGGCAGTGGATCCCTTTGAAGATTTTCATCAATATGGGGAGCTCTCTGATGAAGAAATTCATGAGCTACACAAAGGCGAAGTACTTTATGGTGATACCGAGTTTGGTTTTATTTTAAGTAAAGGTAATACCAACTCAACCAGTTTTAAACTCAAAGGTAATCTTTACCAAGATTTTGAAAACTGGCGTAATCAATTCAAAATAGATTCCTTATACAAACGTGACGAAAATGAAGAAACGGGCCAGTCGGATGTTACGGCTAATCGCGTGTTTGTTTCTGCGCAGGGTAACTACAAGGTAGGCGTTAAAAATTCGTCTTTCTTTATTTATGGCGATTATGAAGAGGATGAATTTAGCGGTCTTGATTTTAAAAGTACGGTGGCGACCGGCTATGGTGCACGTATTTATCAAGGGGTTAAAAACAAAGTAGATATAGATATTGGCCCTGGTTTATATCGCTCCGTTGCTGATGATGAGTCGACAATAAGCGAAGACGATAAAGACAAAATGGGTTACTTGTTACGTATTGCCATGCAATGGGAGAGGTTGGTATCTAAGCGTACCCGATTTAATCAAGATATCAGTATAGAACAATCTTTGTCTGGGCTTAACTCTCGGTTAAAGTCAGAAACGGCATTAATTAGCCAAGTGGTTGGCGCGGTATCGTTAAAGTTTGCTTATATGTATCGTTATAATTCTAAGCCTGAAGAAGATAAACTAAAATACGATTCAGAGCTCAGTGCCACCTTAGTGTACAGTTTTTAATTTTTTAACTTTTTAATAGAGAGTGTTATGTATCAGCATAAGCAGTATGCGGTATTTATATTTGTAGTATTGGCATGGATAGGTGGGTTTGTTGCACTTGCATGGAATTTAATGGGTGCCGATGTGCCGTTAATGGTATTTGCAGGTATTTTATTGCTGGTGGGTTTTTTATTTCATGGTTTAACCATTAAAGTTGATGAAGCCCATATTAGCTGGGCATTTGGTCCAGGCGTTGCGGGTCAAAAATTAGCACTAGAGGACATAGTTGACGTAAAAGCAGTACAAAACTCTTACCGTCACGGTATTGGTATCCGCATTACGCATGATGGTTGGATTTATTCAGTATCAGGCTTTAGTGCCGTGCAATTAACGCTTAAAGATGGCAGCCAATACCGCTTAGGCACTAATGACCAAGCAGGATTAGTTGCTGCGCTTGAAGATAAAATAACCCCTGGCGAAGCACCTGCAGCAGAGCCTCAAGTTAAATTACGTACGCATAATAATATGCTATAAAAAAAGCGCCTGAGGCGCTTTTTTATTACTGGATTAGGGTTTAGTGGTCGTGACCACAACCGCCTTCACCATGTACATGGCCATGTTCAAGCTCTTCAGCCGTTGCATCGCGTACTTCTAAAATCTCTACATCAAAATTGAGCGTAATACCAGCGAGTGGGTTATTACCATCAACAATCACTTCTTCGTCTTGAATATCGATGATCATGACTGACTGGTCGCCGTCATCGGTGGTTGCACGAAATTGCATGCCCACTTCAATGTCCATGCCTTCAAACATTGATTTTGGCACTGCTTGCATTAGGTGATCATGACGCTCACCGTAACCTTCTTCAGGTTCAACTTTTACACTTAGCGTATCGCCAGCTTGTTTGCCTTGCAGCGCGTTTTCAAGTCCTGAGATCAGGTAACCCGTACCAACGATAAAAATTAAAGGCTCACCGCCAAATGAGTTATCAATGGTATTGCCGTCATTATCTAGTACAGAGTAATGCATTTTTACCACTTTATTTGCTGCAACGATCATAGTCATTCCTATTATTCATCTTCAAGAGAGTAAGGTAGAGGCAGAATGTTTAGCTCTACCGAAGGGGTATGTTTTGCACGAAGAACCTGAGCGGTGTCAGTATCGTTTGGCAACACAACTAAGCCAGTTAAAGTGTGTGTTTTTTCATTAAAGCTTTGCGCAATAAGTTTGCCCGCGCGGCGCCAGTTTTCACCTAACTGGGTTTCGATATCGGGTGCATCGAGCAATCCTTCACTTTGCCCTGTAACGATATACATGGCACGTTTATTTTTACCTAAGTATTTCATACGTGCGACGGTTTCTTGGCCGGTGTAGCAACCCTTTTTAAAACTGATGCCATTAATGGCTTGAAGGTTAACCATTTGCGGCACATATTCATCAATTGCATCAACGCTTAACTGAGGCTCACCAGCTAGCAGTGAGGCCTGTTGCCACATAGCGTCGTTGTCGAGGGTAGATACTTCATCAGGTAAGCAAAATTGGCTATCAACCATAAGTAAAACGCGGTTTGGCGCAAGTTTAAGGGCTTTGCCGTTAGCAAAGTCGCATGCTGTGGCATCGTCACTAAAGTGAATATCAAGTTGCGTAAGCAAATCAGTTAGGTCATCACCTAATAAACCAATTAATCGCTCTGGGGCTTTATTAATTTCAACTTTTGCAAATACAGCGTATTTTTTTAACTCAGCCAGTGAGCGTTCTACTTCAGCACTTGATCCGGTTAAATAATAGTTTTGCTGGTAAGAAAATAGCTTAAATACACCCCACAGCTTACCTTTTGCGTTACAGTGACCTGTCCACAAAAAGTTGTTGTTGTTGATTTTATTGAGATCTTGAGTGATTTGTCCGTGTAGGTAAGATAATTTATCTGTGCCTGAGAGGCTAATAACCTGATGTGATAAAGGACATGCATAAACCAGAGACATAAACACCTTCTTTGCAATAACAAATGAAACCACATAATAACGTAGTTAAAGCCGATGGTACAGCCACCAACAAGCGTTGTTTTTTTATAATTTAGTGCTGTTAAATTAACGTGCATTTGTTAAACTCGAATTAATTAAATATGAGGTTTAAGATGGTTGAAATACATAGTAAAGCACGTATCCGTTGGGCTTGCCGCCGTGGCATGTTAGAACTAGATGTTTTGTTTATGCCGTTTGTTGAAGAAGCTTATGATTCGTTAGATGCTAAACAGCAGGCGACTTTTCAGCGCTTATTAACACAAGAAGACCCAGATTTATTTGCTTGGTTTATGGGCCATGAAAAATGTAAAGACGTTGAGCTAAACAGTATGGTTGAGCTAATTTTAGACCGAGTTCGTGTATAGGTTTTTCGTTACAAATAATAAGACAGACCACAAACAGATTGTGGTCTTTTTTTGTGTGCTAACTTTAATATTATGCTTATTTACCACTTCTATTTTGGCAACTCTTTTTTGCATTGCACTTAATATTGTTGCTGGCATTATCGTTTGGCGAAAAATCGTGGCTGCTCAGCCAGAGCAGGGCGTTATATTATTAGAGCCAAATCAATTTCGTTTTGAGAGTGAAAAGCTGCTAATTCAAGGGGTTATTGGTAAGCAAAGCCGATTACTTGGTCGCAGTGTGTGGTTGTATATTAATGGCCTTAGTGAAAACTATTGGCTGATTATCTCAGCCAATAGTGTTGATGAGCAAAGCTACGCGCGTTTAAAACGCGCAACACTTGCGGCAATTAATTGCGCTTTGGAGTCAAAATAGTGGGCGTTGGATTTTCGTTTTGCTCTGGGTAGTCAATGGTAAAGTGCAGTCCGCGACTTTCTTTACGTTCCATAGCACTTCTAATTATAAGCTCGGCTACTTGAACTAAGTTACGTAACTCAAGCAAGTTATTACTCACTCTAAAGTTCGCGTAGTAATCGTGGATTTCTTGCTGTAATAGTTCAACACGATGAAGCGCGCGTTCAAGTCGTTTGGTTGAGCGCACAATCCCAACATAGTCCCACATAAATAATCGCAGCTCATGCCAGTTATGGGTGATCACGATTTCTTCATCTGAGTTAGATACGCGGCTTTCATCCCAACTAGGTAAATCAACCAGTGCAGGAGCGGTCTTTATTTTACTCAAAATGTCTTTTGCTGCAGCATGGGCAAATACAACGCACTCTAATAATGAGTTACTTGCCATACGGTTAGCACCGTGCAGCCCAGTGTAAGCCACTTCACCCACAGCGTATAAATTAGCTAAGTCGGTTTTACCATTAAAGTCGGTCATAACGCCGCCACAGGTATAATGTGCTGCGGGAACGACAGGGATTGCCTCCTTGGTGATATCAAGCCCTACGCTTAAACATTTGGCGTAAATCGTTGGGAAGTGTTCAATAATAAAATCTTTGTCTTTGTGGCTAATATCTAAATATAAGCAATTTGCACCAAGGCGCTTCATTTCAAAATCGATAGCGCGCGCGACTATATCGCGCGGGGCGAGTTCTTCTCGCTCATCAAACTCTTTCATGAATCGCGTGCCATCTGGGCGTTTTAAATAGGCTCCCTCACCACGCATTGCTTCGGTAATTAAAAAGTTTTGCAATTCAGGGTGATAAAGACTGGTTGGATGAAATTGATTAAATTCCATATTAGCAACGCGACACCCTGCACGCCATGCCATGGCAATACCATCACCGCTAGAAACATCAGGGTTAGAGGTATAAAGGTATACTTTACTTGCGCCACCCGTTGCTAGGGCAACAAATTTTGCGCCAATTGTTTCTACTTTTTTGGCTTTTTTATTCCACACATACATGCCATGAACATGTGAACCCATTTTGCCAATACTTTTATCGGTAATTAAATCAATCGCGTTGTAATGCTCTAACAAGGTGATATTGCTGTGTGCTTGAACTTGGCTAATCAAGGTTGTTTGCACAGCTTTGCCTGTGGCATCGGCTGCATGCAAAATGCGTCGGTGGCTATGCCCGCCTTCACGAGTTAAATGAAAGCGCTCTTTACCTTTACTATCAAACTCCATATCAAAAGGCACGCCTTGGTCAATCAACCATTGTAGGCAGTCATGCGCATTACTGGCAGTGTAATGTACAGCTTCTCTGTCACATAAACCGCCACCTGCATCTAAGGTATCTTCAACGTGAGACTCTATGCTGTCATTTTTTTTATCAAAAACAGCGGCAATTCCGCCTTGGGCATAAAGAGTAGAACCTTCGGTTAATTCACCTTTACTGATCACGGTAACGTTACAGTAATTAGCCAAAGATAAAGCAAGTGATAAGCCTGCTGCGCCGCTACCAATAATAGCGACATCGGTAATGTGATGTTTATTTTGGTTCATCTGTGAGGTACTTTGCGGTTACAATGCTCAGATAGAGCAATATTTATTTTTAATACTTACAGTTGTACCATATTTGTTGAACTACTACTAAGTGGTTTTAGCGTATAAACGCGTAATTTGTAGCTATTTTATAAAAAAACAATATGAGTCAGAACTTTTTATTCATCTAAGGGTCAGAGTAGGTGTGAACAATGGCGACACTATGAATAATAAGCAAGAATCAATCAGAGGAGTACCGGCTCGAATGAGCGAGCAGGAATTAGATTTAGCGTTAGTGAAAAGGGTCCAGCAGGGAGATAAAAACGCCTTTAACCTATTAGTTAAGAAGTATCAGAACAAAATAGCCGGTTTGATCTCACGTTATGTATCAAATCAAGGTGACATTGCTGATGTAGCACAAGAAGCGTTTATTAAAGCGTATCGTGCCCTTCCAAACTTTCGTGGTGATAGTGCTTTTTATACTTGGCTTTACCGTATCGCCGTTAATTGTGCTAAAAATTATTTAGTGGCTCAAGGGCGTAAACCGCCAGCAAATGATATAGATGCTGACGATGCCGAGTTTTATGAAGGTGCAGATTCAATGCGTTCTAACGCGTCACCTGAAAATTTACTATTAAGCGAAGAAGTACGCGCTGTTATTTTTAATACGATTGATAGTTTGCCTGAAGATCTTAAAACCGCGATTACTCTTAGAGAAATTGAGGGTATGAGCTATGAAGAAATAGCCGTGGTGATGGATTGCCCAGTCGGGACGGTACGTTCGCGTATTTTTCGTGCCCGTGAAGCAATTGATAATAAATTAAACCCATTAATAGGCGAGTCTTAGTATGACAAAAGCACACGTTAACCGCTTAGATAACGAATCGTTATCAGCATTACTTGACGGTGAGCAAACTTTAAATGATGCAACTATTGCATCGGATGATGTTGCTACGTTTGGCCGTTACGCGTTAATCGGTGATGCAATGCGAGCTAAAGAAAATAACAATAATATGGACTTTGATATTAGCGATCGCATTTCGTTAGCACTTGAGAGTGAGCCCGTTTATGCAGACTTTAGCCAGTCTGACAGTGTGGCAACCCCTTCAAGCACCGAAACAGACAACAAAGTAGTGGCGTTTAATTGGCGTAAACCGGTTGCCCAATTGGCAATTGCAGCAAGTGTAGCAATGTTTACTATTGTTGGCGTGAACACCTTACCGCAAGGTGAAGATGCTGTGCAAAACGAAATTCCTTTATTACAAACCACGCCGTTAACCGGCATGGCATCGCCAGTGAGTTATTCATCAGCACCGGCGCTAGAGAACGCAGAGCAAGGCTTACGAGAGCTTCAACAGCAACGTATTGGCGCTCTTGTACTTGAACATCAGCGTCAAGCGCGTGTAGCTCATTCGTTAAAAACAGCTAAAACAGATGAAACATCCCCAGAGGAAAAAAACTAATTAGATGAAAGTAATTACTTTTATTATGTCATTGGTGCTGAGTTTTAATACTTTTGCCAATGACACAAACCCTGCTAAAGATTTACTGCTTGAAATGGCCAGTGCAGTTCACACTCGTAATTTCGACGCCTCTTTTGTTGTTGTTAAGGGTAAAAGTATGGAGCCCTACCGTTGGGTGCATGCTAAACAAGGTGATATAGAGCTTGAACATTTAAGTTTGCTTAATGGTGCAGGCCTTGAAATGATCCGCATTGACAACCAAGTTACCTATTTTGAGCCACAATCAGAGCCGTATTCGTTAACAACCGACTCAATTGCCGGCCCTATTCCTGAAGTGCTTTTTAAAGATATTAACCGCTTAAGTGCGCATTATGATTTTGTGCTTGGTGGTAAAGGCCGTATTGCTGGGCGTCCCGCGCAATTAGTTCGAATTGAATCTAAAAACGAAGACAAATACAACTATTGGATATGGATTGATACTGAGTCGTCGTTATTATTAAAGGCGGCGTATGTTAATCATCAAGGTGAAGCGCTTGAGCAATTACAGCTCACTCATATTAGTGTGACTGAGCAACCGGCAAACTTATTATTAGAAGTGCTTAATCGTAACTTTCCAACCCCATTACCTGCCAATTCAATTGACGAACAAACTAAAGCGAATGCCATGAACTGGACTATTGGCTGGTTACCTGAGGGGTTTGAATTACTTAAGTCAGACAGGCATAAGCTCGACTTAAATAATGAATTAACAGACTATTATTTATTTTCTGATGGGTTTGTTGAAGTATCGGTGTTTGTACAACGACCACTACCGGGTAAGCGTTTAAGCGGTGCCCTCACCTCAGGGGCAACTACGATTTATGTACACAACGGCGGAAATTTTGATGTCTCTGTGGTGGGAAACATTCCAACCATGAGCGCCAAAGCCATTGCTGAGTCTGTATCGCGGGCATTATAAAGTAACTAAACTATGATTGAACAAACGTTAACCGTCGTGGCCCTTAGTGGCCACGTTGCGCATTTAGAAGCCCAGCAAAAACAGGCCTGTGAAGGCTGTAATGGACGTTGTGGCTCACAAGTGTTTAGTAAGTTATTTGGTACCGCCAAAAAAACATTACCTTATAAATTTGAAACACAGTTAGAAATAGGCCAAAAAGTAACTTTGTCATTGGATGATAGCCATGTTGTAAAGCATGCCTTTGCAGTTTACATGCTGCCTTTGTTTTTGAGTTTAATATTCGCTTTAATAGCCAGTGAATTGATATTGTTAGCCGAAGGCTGGCAAATTTTAGCCGCGATATTGGGTGGCATCACCGGCTTTTTAATTGCTAAAACATGGGTGAAATCATTAAGACATGAGATAAAAGTGATAAAAATTCATCCAATTAGCCTCCCTTTAACTCAAATAGATGGTGATTGACGCCAATTAAATGTAAAATTGCGTTTTTATGCCACAGTAACTTGAAAATACACAGCAAGTATTTTCAAGTTATTTAGGCATATGACCTTAGTCCTTTAAAATAGAAGTTTAGAATCCAGTTTATGAAGCATATCCGTAATTTTTCGATCATCGCCCACATTGACCATGGTAAATCGACCCTTTCTGACCGTTTGATCCAAGTTTGTGGTGGTTTAACCGACCGTGAAATGCAGAAGCAAGTTCTGGATTCAATGGATATTGAACGTGAACGTGGCATTACCATCAAGGCACAAAGTGTAACCTTAAATTATAAAGCGAATGATGGTGAAACTTACCAGCTTAACTTTATCGACACCCCAGGGCACGTTGACTTTACCTATGAAGTATCGCGTTCGTTAGCGGCTTGTGAAGGGGCACTGCTCGTTGTTGATGCTGGTCAAGGCGTAGAAGCGCAAACATTAGCAAACTGCTACACCGCGATTGAAATGGACTTAGAAGTTATACCGGTACTTAATAAAATTGATTTACCGCAAGCTGATCCATTACGTGTAGCCGAAGAAATTGAAGACATTATTGGTATTGATGCCCTTGATGCCGTGCAATGTAGCGCCAAAACAGGTGTAGGTATTGCTGAAGTACTTGAAATGATCGTTAAAGATGTACCGCCACCAGTTGGTGATAAAGATGCGCCATTACAGGCGCTAATTATCGATTCTTGGTTTGACCCGTACCAAGGCGTTGTATCGCTAGTGCGTATCAAACATGGTGAACTTCGCGCGGGCGACAAAATTAAAATCATGTCAAACGAGAACGTACATACCGCAGATCATGTGGGGATTTTTACGCCTAAACAAACTAACACCGGTGTTTTACACACTGGTGAAGTAGGCTTTGTTATTGCTGGTATCAAAGAAATACATGGTGCACCGGTGGGTGATACCATTACTCATCAAAAAAATGCGGCACCACTGCGCTTACCTGGTTTTCAAAAAATTAAGCCGCAGGTGTATGCGGGTATGTTCCCAATAGCCTCTGATGATTACGAGTCATTCCGCGATGCCCTTAACAAACTTAGTTTAAACGATGCCTCGTTATTCTTTGAACCAGAAAATTCAACTGCGTTAGGGTTTGGTTTCCGTTGTGGATTCTTGGGCATGTTACACATGGAAATTATCCAAGAGCGTTTAGAGCGTGAATACGACATTGATTTAATCACCACCGCGCCAACGGTTATTTACGAGGTAGTGACTAAAGAAGGCACGACACAAATAGATAACCCGTCTGATCTTCCGCCAGTAAACGATATTTTAGAGATACGTGAGCCGGTTGTAGAAGCTAATATTTTAGTTCCACAAGAGTACTTAGGCAGCGTAATCACTTTATGTGTTGATAAGCGCGGTATGCAAACTAAAATGAGTTATCACGGTAAGCAAGTTGCAGTAACGTATGAACTGCCAATGGCTGAAGTGGTAATGGACTTCTTTGATAAGCTAAAATCAACAAGCCGTGGTTTTGCTTCGCTTGATTATAACTTTAAGCATTTCCAAACCTCAGACATGGTGCGTGTAGATATACTTATCAATGGCGAGCGTGTAGATGCGTTGGCTATTATTGTTCACCGCGACAGCGCGCAATCACGCGGTCGTCAGCTTGCTGATGCGTTAAAAGACCTTATACCACGTCAAATGTTTGATATTGCGATTCAGGCAGCGATTGGACAACACGTAATCGCTCGAACGACTGTTAAGCAACTACGTAAAAACGTAATCGCTAAATGTTACGGTGGTGACGTGAGCCGTAAGAAAAAACTACTTCAAAAACAAAAAGATGGTAAAAAGCGAATGAAGCAACTTGGTAACGTTGAAGTGCCTCAAGAAGCATTCTTAGCCATTTTGAAAGTTGGTAAATAAAAATAAAGGATAATAAATGGCTGGCTACTTTTCAGTTTTATTGGTGTTATTAACTTTAGGCTCAGGTCTAATATGGTTAATTGATCACTTAATGTTTGCCCCTAAAAGGCAGGAACGTTTAGCAATTGCTCAAACCTCTGCCGGTGGTCAACTTGATGAAGAAACCGCAGCATTGATTGCGCCTGAGCCAATGATTACTGAAACAGCAAAGTCGATTTTTCCGATGATTGCTGCTATCACTATTTTTAGATCGTTTATTTTTGAGCCGTTTCAAATCCCATCGGGTTCAATGATGCCCACCTTATTAGTGGGTGATTTTATTTTAGTGCAAAAGTATTCTTATGGGATTAAAGACCCAGTATGGCGCAGCCAATTAGTGGATGTAAGCGAACCAGAGCGTGGCGATATTGTTGTTTTTAAATACCCGTTAGATGAGAGAGTGGACTATATTAAACGTGCTATAGGTTTACCTGGCGATAAAATTGTTTATCGTGATAAGCGTTTATATATTCAACCAAAATGCGAAGAAGGTGAAGTTCAAAAGGGCGCACTTCTTTGTAATGAATTCAATAAAATTGATTTTAAATTAATTAATGATAATGAATTTAAGCAAGGCCCAATGGATTTAGCGCGTTTAAATGAAGATTTAACCACGACTAACCATGACATTTTAATCAACCCAAAATCGCCTGAACGTAAGGGGCGTTACTACCAGCAATTGGGCACACCTGCGGATGAGTGGGTGGTTCCAGCTGATCATTACTTTATGATGGGTGATAATCGCGATAACAGCCAAGATAGTCGCTTTTGGGGCTTTGTACCAAAAGAAAACTTGGTGGGTAAAGCTGTCTTTATATGGATGAGTTTTGAATTTGATAATGGCCCAGATGACATTTTACCAGGATGGGTTCCAACTGGTGTTCGTTTTGAACGCCTAGGTAATATTCAGTAACAATGAAAAAAAATGTAACAGAGTTATACAAAAGAATTGGCTATACATTTGCTGATCAAGGGTTACTTGAGCAAGCAATGACGCATCGCAGCCACAAAGGTCAACATAACGAGCGACTCGAATTTTTGGGCGACTCTATTTTGAGCTTTGTTATTGCCAATGCACTGTACGCTAAATTTCCTAAAGCACGCGAAGGTGATTTAAGCCGAATGCGTTCGACTTTAGTTCGCGGCCAGACGTTAGCTGAATTTGGCCTTGAATTTGAGCTTGGTGATTACCTACGCTTAGGTCCTGGCGAGCTAAAAAGTGGTGGTTTTAGACGTGAGTCGACCCTAGCGGATGCAGTTGAAGCCATTATTGGCGCTGTATTTTTAGATTCAGATATTGATCGCTGCGGCGAGCTTATTTTAGCGTGGTATGAATCACGTTTAGATGCTATTTCACCAGGGCTTAACCAAAAAGATCCTAAGACCCTGCTGCAAGAGTATTTGCAAGCTCGTAAGCTATCATTACCAGGCTACACCGTAGTTGATACTAAAGGTCAGGCACACAATCAAACATTCACGGTTGAATGTATTGTTGATGGAATGGATAGCATTATTTCTGTTGGCAGCTCACGGCGTAAAGCCGAACAAAAAGCGGCCGAAAAAGCATTGAAGATACTTAAAAATGAATCTTGATACCTTAATACAGCCTCATGAAGGCGAGATAGACACATTTTGTGGCATGGTTGCGATTGTTGGCCGTCCTAACGTGGGTAAATCAACACTGCTTAATGAAATTATTGAGCAAAAAGTCAGTATTACCTCACGTAAGCCACAAACCACGCGCCATCGTATTATGGGTATTCATACTGAGGGTAAGCACCAAGCGGTGTACGTCGATACCCCAGGCCTGCACGTTGAAGAAAAGCGTGCTATTAACCGTTTAATGAACCGTGCAGCGTCTAGCTCAATTGGTGATGTTGAGCTGATCATTTTTGTGGTTGAAGGCACTCATTGGAATGCCGATGACGACATGGTACTTAACAAAGTAAGCCAAAGTGGCAAGCCGGTATTGTTAGTTATTAACAAAATTGACCAAGTGAAAGATCGCGACCTTGTACTTCCACATATGAAGTTTTTAGGCGATAAGTTTGATTTTGTCGGTATTATGCCCGTATCTGCGACTCAGGGTAAAAACATTAACCTGATCAAAGAAGAAGTGACTAAGCGCTTACCACCGTGCGAGTTTTACTTTCCTGATGACTACGTAACTGACCGCTCAATGCGCTTTATGGCGGCTGAAGTTATCCGTGAAAAGCTAATGCGCTTTATGGGTGAAGAGTTACCGTATTCAGTGACTGTGGAAATAGAGCAGTTTAAATGGCAAGAAAACGGTATTTGGCATATTAATGGCCTGATACTAGTTGAGCGTGAAACGCAAAAGCGCATGGTAATTGGTAACAAAGGCGAAAAGCTAAAAGTAATCGGCCGTGAAGCGCGTAAAGACTTAGAGGAAATGCTTGAAAATAAAGTGTTTTTAGAACTGTGGGTTAAAGTTAAATCGGGCTGGGCTGACGATGAGCGTGCCTTAAGAAGCTTAGGTTACGGTGAAGATTAACATTTTATACGCAGCATAGTTTATGGACAGCGATTTCTATAAAGCTTATTTATTACATCGGCGTCCATATAGTGACTCGCAAGTAATGCTCGATATGCTAGTAGAAGGCGTTGGCCAGCTTAGAATGCTCGCACGAGTTAGTGGCCGCCAGGCCACTAAATACAAAGCCCAACTCCAACCATTTCAAGCCTTACTCGTCCATTACAATGGCAAATACGATTTAAAGTACATCAATAAATTTGAGCTTCATGGTAATCCGTTATTTTTAACCGGTGATAAGCTTTACTGTGGCTTTTATTTAAATGAATTAACCAACCGAATTGTGCCGATTAATGAACCCATTGATCAGGTTTTTCAACTTTATAAAACTCACTTAGAAAACCTTAATAGCGGGACTGACATGCAAGCAGTGCTGCGCTCTTATGAGTTTCAATTGCTAGAGCTACTAGGTTATGGGGTTGATTTTAGTTTTGATGCGGATGGTGAGCCAATTGATGACACGCAAACGTATAGCTACTTCGCAGAAGTGGGCTTTGCGGTGCAACACGACTCGCGTTCTGGGTTTACTGGTTCACAACTCAATGCCATAGCAAATCATGACTTTAGCCAAGCGGATGTGTTATATATGGCAAAGCAATTAAGTCGTTATTTATTAAAACCATTGTTGGGCAACAAGCCATTAAAAAGTCGTGAATTATTTACGGCCTCTCAATAAACAAATTTCACAGGTACAAAAATGAAAGATATTCTTCTAGGCGTGAACGTAGATCATATTGCAACGCTTCGCCAAGCACGAGGCACTTCTTATCCTGATCCTGCTCATGCAGCCAGTGTTGCAGAGCATGCCGGTGCTGATGGCATTACTATTCATTTACGCGAAGACCGCAGACACATTCAAGACCGCGATGTGTATGTAATGGCTAAAACCATTCAAACACGTATGAACCTTGAAACCGCAGTAACCGATGAAATGATTGCTATTGCACTTGAGGTTAAGCCTGAATATGTATGTTTAGTACCTGAAAAACGTGAAGAGCTTACTACCGAAGGCGGCTTAGATGTAGCGGGTAATATTGATAAAATAGCCGCAGCGACTAAAACTTTAACGCAAGCCGGTATTAAAGTGTCACTGTTTATAGATGCCGATAAAGCGCAGTTGGACGCTGCAAAAGCCTGTGGTGCGCCTTATGTTGAAATTCATACTGGGGCGTATGCTGATGCCACCAACGATGAAGACACGGCCAAAGAGCTTGAGCACATTCGCCAAGGCGTGAAATACGCAGCCAGTATTGGTTTGATTGTTAATGCTGGCCATGGTCTGCATTATCACAATGTAAAACCAATTGCAGCGATGCCAGAGATTTATGAGCTAAACATTGGCCACGCTATTATTGCCCGCGCAGCCATTGACGGTTTAGATAAAGCGGTTCGTGACATGAAACGCTTAATGCTTGAAGCTCGCGCGTAGAGTTATAATTAACAATATTAAAGACGAGCTTATTTATTAGTGATATCAATGTTGGCATCAACAAGTAAGTTTTCAAGCTCGTCTTGCAACTCAAATAACTCGGGCTCAATATTCTCAAGCGTACATTCATTTTTAAGTGATGTTTCGATCGTTTCAGCCAATGCTTTTAATTTTGGTACACCTGTATAGCAGCATGCGCCATGAAATTTATGGATAACGCTAAGTACTTGAGGGCAATCTTCGCTGCTTATTGCTTGATTTAGTAAGTTCAGGGTTTCGGGCACGCTTAGCAGTAACATATTAAGCATTTCGTTGGCTAATTCTGCTTTACCGCCTGCACGTTGCAATGCCAGCGTCCAATCAAGGCGAGTGCTATCAAAAGGGGCAGGGCTATGTTCAAATGTGCTTTTTGACTTATCACGACTCACTGGTAATTGTGGGCTATGATCGCAAATAATCTGGTTTAGCATATCTTCATCGATGGGCTTAGTTAAATAACCTTCAAAACCATCTTTTAATAACTGTTCTTTTTCACTATTAAGTGCATGCGCCGTCACGGCAATAATAGGCGTATCTTCATTCAAAGATGACTCTTTAATGAGTTTACAGGCTGTAATACCATCCATTATAGGCATTTGAATATCCATAAAAATCACATCATATTTATGGCTTTTGCTTAAACTATACGCTTGTGACCCATTATGTGCGGTATCAATTAATTCAACTTGCTCGTTGAGTAGGGTGTAAATTAATTTTAAATTAGCGTCATTATCATCCACCACTAACACTTTTAGCGGCAGCAGGGTTTGTTCATGCTGTTCTATATTATGTGCCGGATGGTCGAGTCGATAAGGCGCAGCTAATAACTCACATAGCTTTCGGTGATTAAGAGGTTTACTCAAACAGGCGTCAGCGCCGCTGCCGATGAAGGCTTCGCGCATGTTGTGTGATACAGTATTAAGCATTAAATATAAATAATCGGTTGATTCCCTAACCGCTTTTACATAGCTTTTTAAACGCTGCATATCGTCAACTGATGCCATGTGACCAATAAGACAAATATCAAAATTGATCTCTGAATTTTTTATGCACTCTAAAAATTCGGTTTCGTTATAGCAAGGAGTGACACTGACTTTCCACTCTTGTAATAATGAGGCAACGGCGTGATGAGTATGCTTATGCGACTCTAAATAAAGAACACGTTTACCAATTAATGACTGGGTAGGCAAATCGTTGATAAATACATGATTTGGTAATCTAAATACACCATTAAAGGTAAAACAAGTTCCGCTACCAGGGGCTGAATTTAAAGTAATACGGCCGCTCATTGCTTCAACGATATGTTTAGTAATAATAAGCCCTAAGCCGGTACCGCCAAATTTGCGGGTAATACTGGAGTCGGCTTGACCAAAGGCGGTGAATAGCGCGTCTTGTTTATCTGCTGGAATACCTACCCCAGTATCTGCGACTGACACTAAGATAGAGGTGCGCTCTTCATCAAGCAAACGATGGCTAATATCAACTTTTATCGCGCCTTTTTCAGTAAATTTAATCGCGTTACTTAATAAGTTAATCAGCACTTGTTTAAACCGTGTGGGGTCGCCGGTTAAGTGGTCAGGCACCTGAGGGTTAATATAAATAGAAAGCTCAAGTTGTTTGTCGTGTGCGCTAGGTGCTAGTAATGTCATTACTTCGTTTACGCTATCGCGCAGTTGAAACTGAATAGACTCAAGCTCCATGGCTCCTGCTTCTAACTTGGAGAAATCTAATATGTCACTAATAATAGTCATTAAGCTGTTAGCCGAAAGCTCTATGGTATCAAGGTAATCTTTTTGGTTTTTATTCAGAGGCGTTTTATAAAGCTGACGGGTAAATCCAATAACCCCGTTAAGTGGGGTGCGTAACTCATGACTCATTTTAGCTAAAAAGTCAGATTTAACACGGTTAGCATCCTGTGCTTCTTTTTTAGCCATGGTGAGCTGGATATTTTGTGTTTCGTATTGTTCAAGCGTTTCGCGGTAATCGCTGGTTGCCTGATCAATATTTTTTTGCATTTCATCTTTTTGCATCACCATAGAATGCGAGATGGTATTGAGCCCCTCACGTAATAACTCAAACTCGCCATTCATGGGTTCAGTTAATCCGGTTTGTCTTTTACCTTCAATTAATCTGTCGGTAGCAAGTACTAACTTATTAAGTGGGGTCATAAACATCCGACTAAGTCTTAGCGCTAAAATAGCGGCTAATACTAAGGCGAGAATAATAATAATACCGCTGACCAATAATGCACGTTGTTGGCCAATAACAGCTTTGTCGCGGTTAAGCTGAATCACAACGGTGCCCAACGAGGTTTGGAACTCAGAAGTATTCCAGTCGCTATTGGGGGTTGTATGGTTAATGATAGGGGTGAAAAAGGTTACTAAGTCTTCACTTTGCTGAACATAGGTGGCTTTAAAGCCATTTAATTGCGTTTGCTCAATTAAAGTGTCGAATGAGCGATGATAATTACTGGTTATAATAAGTTGGTTGTTATCATTAAAGATGGCAATCGATTTAATCGAAGGGGAGTGTTTGTTGTGTGTATAGCGAATTATGCGATTAAGCAGTTTTTTATTTTTTTCCAGTAAAGGCTGTTCAAGTGCAATAGCCAGAGGTTCAGCAATCGTTGTGCCTTGTTGATATAAAATTTCATCAAGCTCAATGTAACGATTTATTGTAAAATAACCACCTAGTAATAGCCCGATGATCACTGTGGGGATCAGGGTGAGTGTTAAAACAGAATCGCGCAAGCCTAGTTTGGTCATAATCTGAGCATTATTATCATTTTTTATTGAATGTGAGTATATACATACTCATAGTTATTCTCAAAGTATCTAGGTAGAGACGTGATTCATCAACCTTTTAAGGTAATGCCTAATGGCACAAATATTTAAAGCAAAGAAAAAACCACTTCAACAGCAATCACTTGAACTTGATATAACGGCAATGGATCACCACGGACGTGGTATTGCTAAGTACAACAATAAAGTGTGTTTTGTCAGTGGGGCATTACCTGATGAGCGAGTAAAAGCCAAGTTAGTTGATGATAAAGCACGTTACAGCCAAGCTGACACGCTTAAAATACTCAAAGCCAGTGAATATCGCACCACACCCATTTGTGAACATTACAGCCAATGCGGTGGTTGTCAGTTACAGCATTTAGATGCCACACAACAAGTCGTTGAAAAGCAAGCGGCGGTAAATCAATTATTTGCCAAGTTTGCAAAATTAACTGATTTGAACTGGCAGGCTCCGCTGCTAAGCCAAGCAACGCATTACCGACGTAGTGCCCGCATTGCCGTAATGTTCGACAAAGCAGCAAAAAAAATGCGGGTAGGCTATAGAGCACGTGGCTCTAAAAGTATTGTTAGCATTAATCATTGCCCAGTATTAAGTGACGTATTTGCAGAGGTATTTAGCGTATTTGATAACATAATTAATCATAATAAGGCGCTGCACAGTATAAGTCATTTGCAGTTATGCGCTGCAGATGAGCAACACTTTATTGTTATTCGTCATACAAAAGCTATTTCGCCCACAGATAAAGCGTTTGTTGAGCAAAGTGTCTCGGCGCATCATTGGCAATTAGTGTGGCAAAGTGATAGCGATACCATTGATCATGCCCACTTAGCGATGCCATTTTATAAGCTTGATCAGTTAGATATAAAATTTGAATTTGGACTAAATAACTTTATTCAGGTCAATGCGAGTGTAAATCAGGCAATGTTAATTCAAGCGGCGAGCTGGTTAGCATTACAAGGTGATGAAAATGTACTGGATTTATTTTGTGGTATTGGTAACTTCTCTTTAGTGTTAGCAAAGCAGGCTAAAACAGTAACAGGAATTGAAGGCGTTACTTCGGCGGTTGCATTAGCGACGCAAAATGCGCACACTAACTCTATTACAAATACCCAATTTCATTGTTTTGATTTAACCACGAGTATTAAAAAAGCGCCGTGGTTTAATAAAGAGTTAGATATTTTAGTACTCGACCCCTCTCGCACTGGTGCTATGGCAGTTTTAGAGCAGCTTCCATTAATGCAGTTTAGAGCGATTTTATATGTCTCTTGCGACCCTGTTACTTTAGCCCGTGACAGCGCTATTATTTCGCAAGCCGGCTTTGAACTTAATAAAATAGGGCTAATGAATATGTTCCCTCATACAGGGCATATCGAAACTATGGCGTTATTTCAACGGAGGTAAAGCGCATTATGGTAGCGACACGTCAATCTCATCAACATGACAAAGCGGGTGATTTTTTTTCACGCGTAGAATCTCTTGATTTGTCTCAGGAAAAAATTAGCTTACTCAATAAAGCACAGCAACTTTGCCAAACTTGCGATAATAGCGAGCGCCAAAATACCGCCATAGAGATGGTGGAGATTTTGGTTGAGCTAAATTTAGATGCTGACTCGTTAGCCACCGCCTATTTAACCCCTTATTATTTAAATGATGTAGTGAGCATTGACGCTGTCGAAGAGCATTTAGGAAATCATGTTGCGGTGTTATTAACGGGTGTGTCGCAAATGGCCACCATAAGTACGTTAGCTCATCAAGGCAATGGTACCGTGCAGGTCGATAATATTCGCCGTATGTTGCTTGCTATGGTGGAAGATGTGCGTGCCGTGGTGATTAAATTAGCCGAACAGGTGTGCCATTTACGCAACGTAAAAGATGCCGCTGAAGAAGAGCGAGTGATTGCAGCCAAAGAGACTGCGGATATATTTGCACCGCTTGCTAATCGCCTTGGTATTGGCCAATTAAAGTGGGAGCTAGAGGATTTAGCCTTTCGCTATTTACACCCAGATATTTATAAAAATATAGCTAAACAACTTGATGATAAGCGCCTTGCCCGTGAAGCGTATATGGCTGATATGGTTGAGCAAGTAAAACAGCGCCTACATGAAGCGGGTATTAAAGCCGAGGTATACGGCAGGCCAAAACATATCTACAGCATTTATAAAAAAATGGTGAAAAAGAACTACGAGTTTGATCAGCTGTTTGACATACGCGCGATGCGAATTGTGGTTGAGCGCCTGCAAGATTGCTACGGTGCCCTAGGCATAGTGCACACTAATTGGCGCCATTTAAATAAAGAATTTGACGATTACGTTGCGACCCCAAAACAAAATGGCTATCAATCTATTCATACCGTAGTATTTGGCCCCGAAGGTAAAACTGTTGAGATTCAGATCCGAACGCACGACATGCATCAAGATGCAGAGCTGGGCGTTGCCGCACATTGGATGTACAAAGAAGGTGCGTTACCAGGGCGTGGTTCAGGTTATGAGCAAAAAATTAGCTGGTTGCGTAAGTTACTGCAATGGCAAGAAGAAGTGGTTGATGGCAGCGATTTAGCGCAAGAGCTTAAAAATCAAGTGGTTGAAGACCGCGTCTATGTGTTTACTCCACGTGGAGACATTTTTGACTTACCACTAGGAGCAACACCTCTTGATTTTGCTTACTACATTCACTCCAATGTAGGGCATCGGTGTATTGGTGCAAAAGTATTTGGCAAAATAGTGCCGTTTACTCATCAATTAAGTACCGGCGATCAAGTTGAAATACTGACCCAAAAGCAGCCGAACCCAAGTCGTGATTGGCTAAATCCGTCGTTAGGTTACATTAAGTCTTCTCGCGCTAGAGCCAAAATACATCATTGGTTTAAACAGCTCGACCGCGATAAAAACTTAAGTGCGGGTAAAGAAATCCTTGATAACGAATTACAAAAATTAGAGCTAACTTATAAAGATTTAGATCCTGCTATAAAGCGTTTTAATTTTAGAGAGCTTGATGACTTAATGGTCGCCATTGGCGCAGGCGATATTCGTCTTAACCAAATGCTTAACTTTATTACCGACAGAACAGAGCATGAGCCGGTAATTCGTTTCAAATCGCCTAGTAAAGTGACTGGTGACAAAAACGGTATTGTGGTGGATGGGGTCGGTAGTTTAATGAGCCATGTTGCTCGTTGTTGTCGCCCAGTACCTGGTGATGAAATCATTGGGTATATTACCCAAGGCCGTGGCATTGCCGTGCATCGTGAGGATTGTGACTCGTTTAGTAATTTAAAAAACAAGCACCCAGAGCGCGTTATTTCAGTAAGTTGGTCAGATGATATTAGCAGCTCCTACGCGTTAACTATTCGTATTGAAGCCAGCGATCGGTCTGGGTTAATTCGTGATATTAGTTCTGCTTTGGCGAATGAAAAAGTCAATGTGCTCAATATGAATGTCAACACGGTTGATAGCACTCAAACGGCTATTTTTGTGATGCAAATAGAAGTGCATGACTTACAGGGCACCAATAAAGTGCTTTCTAAGTTACACCAGATAGAAGGGGTGCACAGTGCAAAACGAGGGCAGTAATCAGGCTAATAATGAGGCTTTAAGCCAACTGCTGGAAATAATGCAAACACTGAGAAACCCTGAGAGCGGATGCCCTTGGGATCTCAAGCAAACGTTTGCGTCAATCGTGCCTCATACTCTTGAAGAGGCCTATGAAGTGGCTGATTGTATTGAAACGAATAATTTAAGCGATTTAAAAAATGAGTTAGGCGACTTACTATTTCAAATTGTGTTTTATGCGCAATTAGCACAAGAGCAGCAATTATTTAATTTTAACGATGTAGTGGCACAGTTAAATGAAAAGCTGGTGCGTCGTCATCCGCATGTATTTTCAGCGCAAGACACACCTAAAACCGATGCCGAATTAGCTGCGCAGTGGCAAGCAATAAAAGCACAAGAGCGTGCAGCTAAACCCCAAGGTCAAAGCTCGTCACTTTGGCAAGATATACCAAACAGTTTACCTAGCTTAACAAAAGCTAAAAAAATTCAGCAACGGGTCGCTGCGTTAGGGTTTGATTGGCCGACTTATCACGGCGCGATTGACAAAGTGAGTGAAGAGGTTGAGGAAGTAAAAGAAGCCTTAGCTCATAACCCTTACTCAGATCATACAGCAGAAGAGCTAGGTGATTTGTTATTTGCTACCGTGAATGTAGCGCGCCATGTTAAACGCGACCCCGAACAACTGCTTCGCAGTGCGAACGATAAGTTTTCTGCACGATTTGAAAAGGTGCAAAACTACTTAATTGCACAGGGTAAATGTATTGAGTCTGCGTCTTTAGAGGAAATGGATGCAGCATGGGATGCGATAAAAAAAATTAAATAAATAGGGACATAAAAAATGTCTGTTTTTTGTGCACAGATTTGCTATTTTTAGCTGGATTGCTTAGCGATGTTTTGGTACAATTTCGCCCCGTCTTGTTTATATTCCAAAATCACTTGTTTGGGTATTATATTCCTTTTAATTCCTGATATTCTAGGGTTCGCATGAGTACAAAATTTATCTTCGTTACTGGCGGAGTTGTTTCTTCGTTGGGTAAAGGTATTGCAGCAGCATCGTTGGCCGCTATTTTAGAGGCCCGTGGCTTAGATGTTACCATTTTAAAGCTGGATCCTTACATCAACGTTGACCCAGGCACAATGAGCCCAATTCAACACGGTGAAGTATACGTTACCGAAGACGGCGCAGAAACGGACCTTGATTTAGGTCACTACGAACGTTTTATTCGCACCAAAATGACCAGCCGTAATAACTTTACGCAAGGGCGCGTATATGAAGATGTACTACGTCGTGAAAGACGTGGCGAATATCTTGGCGCAACAATTCAGGTTATTCCTCATATCACTAATGATATTAAGCAACGTGTTTATGATGGCGCAGAAGGCTATGACATAGCAATCGTTGAAATTGGTGGTACGGTAGGTGATATTGAGTCACAACCATTTATCGAAGCTATTCGTCAAATGGGCACAGAGATTGGTCGTGAACGTGCGCTATTTATTCACTTAACGCTAGTGCCATTCTTAGGCCCTGCCGGTGAAGTGAAAACAAAACCAACTCAGCACTCAGTTAAAGAGTTACGCTCAGTCGGTATTCAACCAGATATTCTTATTTGTCGCTCAGACCGTAAGCTGCCAAATAACGAGCGTGCAAAAATTGCATTATTCACAAACGTTGAAGAAAAAGCCGTTATTTCACTGCCTGATGTAGACAGTATTTATAAAATCCCTGCGTTATTAAAGTCGCAAGAGTTAGACAACTTTGTATGTCGTCGTTTCCATTTAGACGCGCCTGAGGCTGATTTAGCTGAGTGGGAACAAGTATTATACCAAGAGTCTAACCCAACGGGTGAAGTGACAATTGGTATGGTTGGTAAATACATTGAATTACCGGATGCATACAAATCAGTAAACGAAGCATTAAAACATGCGGGACTAAAAAATCGTTTAACTATTAATATTCAATACGTTGATTCACAAGACTTAGAAACTAAAGGAACCGATATTCTTTCTCGTTTAGATGCTATTTTAGTGCCAGGTGGTTTTGGTGGTCGTGGTGTTGAAGGTAAGATTTTAGCGGCTAAATATGCTCGTGAAAACAAAGTGCCTTACTTAGGTATTTGTTTAGGTATGCAGGTTGCGTTAATTGAATACGCACGAAATGTTGCCGGTTTAACTGATGCAAACTCAACGGAATTTAATGCAAATTCAGAGGCTCCAGTGGTTGGTTTAATCACTGAGTGGCTAGACGCTGAGGGTAACGTAGAAGTACGTGATGAAAAGTCTGATTTAGGTGGCACAATGCGTTTAGGCGCACAAAAATGCCATTTAACGCCTGGCTCTAAAGTACACGAAGTGTATGGCAGCGACGAAATTGTTGAGCGTCACCGTCACCGTTACGAAGTTAATAACAACTTCGTTGCACAGCTTGAACAAGCAGGTTTAAGCTTTACTGGTTTATCTGAAGATAAAAAGCTAGTAGAGATTATTGAAAATAAAGATCACCCTTGGTTTATTGCAGCGCAATTCCACCCGGAATTCACTTCAACGCCACGCGATGGTCATCCGCTATTTGAAGGGTTTGTAGCTGCGGCTCATACCTACCAAAAAGCGTCTTCGTAATTTAAAAAAGGCTGTGCATATTGCGCGGCCTTTTTTGTTTCTAAGGCTAGCCAAGGTTAGCCGTACTCACCATTTTGGGAATATAGAGGAATCAAGATGTCAGAAATCGTAAAAGTAATCGGTCGTGAAATTATGGACTCGCGTGGTAACCCAACTGTAGAAGCTGAGGTATATTTAGCTGATGGTTCATGGGGCCGTGCTGCTGCACCATCAGGTGCATCTACAGGAACTCGCGAAGCATTAGAATTACGTGATGGTGATAAAACTCGTTATTTAGGTAAAGGCGTATTAAAAGCGGTAGGTTTCATTAATAATGAAATTGCAGCGGCTTTGAAAGGTCAAAATGCACTTGCTCAAAGTGATGTAGACCAAGTAATGCTTGATTTAGATGGTACTGAAAATAAAGAAAAACTAGGTGCTAATGCTATTTTAGCGGTTTCACTTGCTAACGCAAAAGCGGCTGCACAATCTAAAAAAGTAGAGCTATACGAGCACATTGCTGACTTAAATGGCACGCCAGGTGTTTACTCTATGCCACTACCAATGATGAACATCATCAACGGCGGTGAGCACGCTGATAACTCAGTAGATATTCAAGAATTTATGGTTCAGCCAGTTGGTGCTGCTAATTTCCGTGAAGCACTGCGTATGGGTGCTGAAGTATTTCACAGCCTTGCAAAAGTGCTTAAAGCGGATGGTCATTCAACAGCTGTTGGTGACGAAGGCGGTTTTGCACCAAACCTTGCATCAAACGAAGCAGCACTTGCAGCAATTAAAGTGGCTATTGCAAATGCCGGTTATGAGCTTGGTAAAGATATTACGCTTGCACTTGATTGTGCTGCCTCTGAGTTTTATGACAAAGAAGCAAATATCTACGACCTTAAAGGTGAAGGTAAAAAGTTTACCTCTGAAGAGTTTAACTACTTCTTAAAAGACTTAACTGAGCAATACCCAATTGTATCAATTGAAGATGGCTTAGATGAGTCTGATTGGGATGGCTTTGCACATCAAACTAAACTAATGGGCGATAAAGTTCAATTAGTGGGTGATGACTTATTCGTAACCAATACTAAGATTTTAAAACGTGGTATCGACAATGGTATTGCTAACTCAATCTTAATTAAGTTTAACCAAATCGGTTCACTAACTGAAACGTTAGCGGCTATTAAAATGGCTAAAGACGCTGGTTTTACTGTTGTTATCTCTCACCGTTCAGGTGAAACAGAAGATGCAACAATTGCTGATTTAGCAGTAGGTACTGCTGCAGGCCAAATCAAAACAGGTTCATTAAGTCGTTCTGACCGTGTAGCTAAGTACAACCAATTGCTTCGTATTGAAGAGCAATTAGGCGCTAAAGCACCGTACAATGGTTTAAAAGAAGTTAAAGGTCAGTAATTCTTTAATTTGTTTAAAATTATAAAAATCCTCGCTTATGCGTAATGCAGATCAGTTAAGAATATTTTTATGATCACTTGACTGATCTTTCCATAGCTTCAAAATCCGATATTAGAAATAATATCGGATTTTTTAATAAATCAAATAAAGAAATTGAAATCAAATTCTACATTTTTAAAT
>NZ_PNCN01000323.1:0-940 GCF_005886135.1 Pseudoalteromonas sp. S4741
CATTCCCGTTTGAAAATAGGATGATGAAATTATTGGATGCAGGGATATTGAACGCCTCGAAGAATTGGACAATGCCATTCAACAATTCGAACGTGACATTGTAGGAATTAGCCATTCACTTCGAAGGTAGGTTAGATGGCGTGCTAGATATTTAGCAATTTAGGCTGACACAGAATTCTGAACGCCCTCAGTTAGTTGTCGCCTCAAGTTAAATTTTATGCCGCCCGCATTTCTTCTTTTTTCTCCGGATTTAAATTTACTTCATTTATCATTGACCAATCTCGTGACTTTCCTGACCAGCGACTTGGGTTATTCAATTTAGCAGCGTCGTTTACCTGCTGACGCTTGGCTAATATTTCTTTATCTAAACCTGAATGACGTTGGTTTGGCGTCACAAATTTTATACCACTGTGTAGATGCTCATTATTGTACCAATCAACGAACCCACTTACCCATTCTCTTGCTGCGCTTATATCTTCAAATGCCTTTTCTGGGTATTCTGGGCGATACTTTAACGTTTTAAATAGCGACTCAGAATACGGATTGTCATTACTTACTGATGGTCGACTAAATGATGGTACAATGCCTAACTCCTGTAATGTTGCCAACAATGTCGCGCCTTTCATTGGGCTACCATTATCTGAGTGCAACGTGACTTGCTCGCGCTTTATTTGCTCTCTACTGCAAATATCCTTCATTAAGTCTGCGGCTAATTCACTTAATTGTGTGTCGTAAACCTGCCAACCAACAACCTTTCGGCTAAAAATGTCCATCACTAAATATAAGTAGAAAAACTGCCCTTTTACGCTCGTTGGTAAATAGGTGATATCCCAAGTATATACTTCATTTGCACGCACGGCCTTGAATGCTCTTGGCTTTTTCATTGGCTTAGTTGGTTTCACTTTTTCTCGATGCGTTAATAAGTTATGTGCCTTCATAA
>NZ_PNCN01000034.1:0-66781 GCF_005886135.1 Pseudoalteromonas sp. S4741
AGGTATCAGGTAAAAGGAAAATAATAAGCGCCTAATGCCGACTCTATACATTTGCTATGTGGCTCTCTACCGCTGTGGGCACCACGACACTACCAGGCTCCAAATTAAAGAAAGCCCGACTAGCAATCGTCGGGCTTTTTTACGTCTGCAGATTACCCCGTTTTTCCTGCCTCAAAATAGACCGCTTAATTAAGCGAATTGGTATAAATTGGTAATAAATACTCAAATAAGGGGGTTGCGCCCTTATTCTGATTGATACATTTCTGGTCTTACTTGAAAAAAAACCAATGAGCCCAAAGTCTACTTAATCAACACTTATTTTTATAGAGCCTATCATGTCGTTATTACCTTCGTCTTCCAGCGTTAAGCAATTCGTATATTTAGCACAGCAAATAAGAGAGTATGAGGGTAATGCTGCAAAAGCCAGTGGTTGTGATCTGTTTACCCTAATGGAACGAGCGGGGCATGCCGCATTTTTAAATTGGAAATCATTCAACGCACAGCAGACTCTAGTGCTCGTAGGGAGTGGCAATAACGCAGGAGATGGCTATATTACGGCTAGCCTTATTAAGCAAGCCGATAGACATGTCGTGGTGTGTGTCGTAGATGAAAATAAAGAATTAACCGGTGATGCTGCAAAAGCACAAAAGCGCTGGATTGATGCCGGTGGTAAAATTTGTAACTTTAGCGCTGATGCACTCGATGAGTGTGATGTAATCATTGATGCATTACTGGGCACTGGTCTTGAAAATACGGTACGCGATAATATTGCCACTATAATTAAAGCGGCGAATGAAAGCACTAAACCAATACTCAGTATTGATGTGCCATCAGGTATAAATGCTGATACAGGCCAACCTTTAGGTATTGCAATTAAAGCCACTAAAACAATTACTTTTGTAGGGGTAAAACAAGGGTTAACAACGGCTGCGGGTAAACAGTATGTTGGTGAACTTATCTTTGATGACTTGGCTATTGGCGAGTCATTCGTAGAATTAGCAAGCCCTTCGGGTAAGCTTATTAATATCAATAGTTTTAAAGGCTTGGGTCCACGTGCTTTGAATAGTCATAAAGGTAGTTATGGAAAATTACTGTGTATTGGTGGGAATCAAGGAACGGCAGGTGCGATCAGGTTAACAAGCGAGGCAGCGCTTAGAGCTGGTGCTGGAATGGTCAGAGTGTATACCCATGAAAGCTCAATTATGCCAGTCAGTTTTGGCCGACCAGAGCTTATGGTAAGTGGTAATAACTTGCAACATGCATTGGAGTGGGCAAGCTGTGCTGTTATTGGCCCAGGCCTTGGACAAGACGAATGGGCGCAAAATACCTTTAATCAAGTCATTGAGTATTGTACACGTAATAATATGCCTTTAGTTATTGATGCTGATGCACTTAATTTACTTGCTAAACAAGCTTCACTGAAAATGCCCACGCGGTGTGTACTTACCCCGCATCCGGGCGAAGCCTCTCGATTATTAAAGGTGACGACTGGGGAGATAGAGTCTGATCGGTTCAGCTATGTTCAACAATGTGCTAAACGTTACTCAGCAGTTTGTGTTTTAAAAGGCGCAGGAACTTTAATAGCCGATGGTAAGCATACTTGGGTTTGTGAAGAAGGAAGCCCTGCGCTTGCTGTTGGCGGTAGCGGTGATGTTCTTACTGGTATTGTAGGGGCATTATTTGCTCAAGGGTTAGATTGTGCTGAGGCAACTTGCTATGGTGTTACACTGCATGCTAAAGCGGGTGATATTGCTGGGCAAAAAAATGGAGAGCGAGGTATGCTACCTAGCGATCTGTTTTGTATAGTGAGGCGGTTAATTAATAATATAAAACCATAAGATAAAAGCATTCATATTAATTTTGTTCTTTTTTTGATAAATCCATTAACCTTCTTATACTTAGTTAGCGCTGTTTGATTGTAACTGAGCTTAAAAATGTTAATACAGAAAAAAATGTATGCGGGAATTAACCGTAATTATGCAATGGGTAATAACGCCAATTATAAAAAATGAAGCTATTTCTGCAGCTAAGTTACAGGCTAAAGTAATAGGTGAATCATTTGCTAAGGATTTAGGAAAAAGTGCAGCATTAACTAAAGCTTATGTTGTTGCTCAAACACTTCCCCTTGATAAAGATCAATTTATTAAAAATTTGGCACCGTTAATTGCTAGTGGTTCAGGCATTGCCGGTGGTGGAATATGGCCAGAGCCAAATATGTTAGATGCATAAGCACAAAGGGCATCTTTGTTTTGGCCTAAGGGCGATAATGGTCAATACACTTTATTAGATGACTACAACCAAGCTGATAGCAGTCCATATCAATAAGAAAGCTGGTATACACTGCTAACGCTCAACCAGGCGTATGTGTTTGGTCTGAGGCTTATATTGATGCAGTCTCGAATGTGCCTATGGTAACTTGTTCTGTTAAAATTGAGCGTAATAATCAGTTTTGGGGAGTCGCTACTTTAGATATAGAGCTTTCTCATATTGAAAAGTCACTTCTTGCTGAAAATCAAGCAACCGGTACCTACAGTTTTTTTTATTGATAGTGCGCAGCAGTTTGTTTCTATTCCTGCATTTAGAGATACGAATTTAGCCATGCTAAATTTTTCACAAGTTGTGAGTAAAGATAGCTCTTTACAGCCTTTAGTTAACGCCTTGAAAAATGAAGATAGACTCGTAGCAGAGTTTAGTTCTGGTGTCATATAGGGGGATAGCTCAATTCTAGTGACATTCTCACTGCCGGAGCAAAAGTGGCGCTCTGGAGTGATAATTCCAACAGCGACTGCAAAAAAAGCAGCTAATACGCTGACATACTATTTGTATGGTTCATTCATTGTACTCATTGTTATATTTATATCGGCATTATTAGTCTTTGATAAGCGATTAGTTGAGCAAATAGAGCAGACTTCGGCGCAAGTTAGGTCATTAATGCAAGGGCAAACAGATTCTAAATTACCAATATCGGGGGATGATGAAATGAGTCATCTTTGCGAAGCTATTAATGATTACGGTGATCATCTTATTAAAATTCTTGGGCTGATTAAAGAAGAGGCGGCCTCAGTAAAAAACAATGCTGAATCTATTGATAACTTGAGTAGTAATAGTCAGCAACGCGCACATGAACTAATGCAAGAAAATGAATTGTTAGCCACGGCTATCAATGAAATGTCGATAGCGGCTTCATCGGCATCAGAAGATATTGGTGGCGTTGCAGATATTACCGCTAAGTCATCAGATCTTGTAAACTCTGGCTTTAATGTTATTGAACAAAACGCAGAATCTATCCAGCTGTTGTTCAATAAACTAACTGAGTCGTCTAATGCAATATCACAAATATCTGAAGATTCACAGCAGGTTGGTTAGGTATTAGATGTGATTATGAATATCTCTGAGCAAACTAATTTGCTTGCGCTTAATGCTGCTATTGAGGCTGCTCGTGCTGGTGATTCTGGAAGGGGGTTTGCGGTCGTTGCTGATGAAGTTAGAGCACTGGCACAAAGAACACAACAATCAGCTGGTGAGATTGAAACCATGATAAGTCAGTTACAACAAGCGGCTGCAAAAGGAGTCTGTGTTATTCAAGAATGCCGAGAGTTCTCAGAAGTGGTCAATGATCGTTCAAATACAACACGCACGCAATATGAAAATATAGTTGATGCATTTAACGACATTAAAGGGCGCTCAGCAAGTATTGCCGTAGCCACTGAAGAACAGGCTCAAGTAACCGTCAATGTTAAAAAACTAGCGGAACGGATCCGAGAAATATCAGGGCAAAATGCCGCCGATGCCGAAGACTTTAGAGAAGTAAGTAAGGCCTCTAATAGTCAAGCACAAAGGCTATACGACATTAGTCAGCAGTAACTCAATAAAAAAATCCAAGCAAGGCTTGGATTTTTTTATATAAATTTGTTTATTAATTTAAAATTGTGAGGATTTAAAAGTCTATCTATGAAGCTCGCCAGCTCTTTCTGGTTGATAAGTTACCTCTTTAATAGTTACTGTTATTAACCCACCGCCTGGCTTTGGCCATTCAATTTGATCTCCCTGTGAAAGGCCAAGTAATGCACTACCAACAGGGGCTAAAATTGATATTTTTTTGCCACTTGAGTCAATACTCTTCGGGTAAACAAGCGTTAAAGTAAATTCCTCACCTGTAGATTCAACAACAAAGTTCACTGTTGAATTCATGGTTACCACGGTTGAGGGAACTTCGTGTGGCTCAACGATGTTAGCCCTACCAAGTTCTGCTTCAAGTTCTTTTTCACCCGCAAAACTGTTCGCAGGTAACGATTCCATTAGCGCATACAATCGATCTGCATCCAGTGATGAGATGATTATTTCAGGTTTAGTATTCAACTTAATATCCTTAATCATGTTAAATAAAATTTACTCTGGGTATAGCTTGCAGGAACTCAGTTGCATTGGAATACACTGAGATAATTTTATTGTGCCTTGGTGAATTTATTTTATCTCTATTGCTAAAAACCCAGCCGAAGCTGGGTTTTTATTTGAGCTAAGTGTGTGAGGGGATGATTACATCATGCCGCCCATACCACCCATTCCGCCCATGCCACCCATATCAGGGGCACCAGCAGCTTCTTCTTTAGGGATTTCAGCAACCATTGCTTCGGTAGTGATCATTAGACCCGCAATCGAACCTGCAAATTGTAGTGCAGAGCGCGTTACTTTCGTTGGATCTAGGATACCCATTTCAAGCATGTCATTGTATTCGCCAGAGGCTGCGTTGTAACCGTAGTTACCTTCACCGCCTTTAACTGCGTTAATAACTACAGATGCTTCATCACCTGCGTTAGTTACGATTTGACGAAGTGGTGCTTCCATTGCACGAAGTGCAACTTTAATACCGTGGTTTTGGTCTTCGTTGTCGCCAAGTAGCTCAGCTAGCTTGCTAGCAGCACGTACTAGAGCAACACCACCACCAGGTACTACGCCTTCTTCAACCGCTGCACGAGTTGCATGTAATGCATCTTCAACACGGTCTTTTTTCTCTTTCATTTCAATTTCAGTCGCTGCACCTACTTTAATTACTGCAACACCGCCGGCAAGTTTAGCCATACGCTCTTGTAGTTTTTCTTTATCGTAGTCAGATGTCGCTTCTTCAATTTGTGCTTTGATTTGAGCAACACGGCCGTTAATGCCTTCTTCTTCACCAGCACCATCAATGATAGTTGTATCATCTTTAGTGATTACTACGCGCTTAGCTGTACCTAGGTCTTCAATCGTTGCTTTTTCAAGCTCTAAGCCGATTTCTTCAGAGATAACAGTACCGCCAGTTAATACGGCAATATCTTGTAGCATTGCTTTACGACGGTCGCCAAAGCCAGGTGCTTTAACCGCAGATACTTTAACAATACCGCGCATGTTGTTAACTACTAAAGTAGCAAGTGCTTCGCCTTCTAGGTCTTCAGCAATGATTAATAGTGGCTTGCTTGCTTTAGCAACAGCTTCTAATGTAGGTAGTAGCTCACGAATGTTAGATACTTTTTTATCTACAAGTAGAATGAATGGGTTGTCTAGCTCAACCGCGCCTTTTTCTGCGTTATTGATAAAGTACGGAGATAGGTAGCCACGGTCAAACTGCATGCCTTCTACAACATCTAGTTCGTTCTCTAGTGATTGACCTTCTTCAACCGTAATAACACCTGTGTTACGGCCTACTTTTTCCATTGCTTGTGCAATGATATCGCCAATTTCTTTATCAGAGTTAGCTGAAATAGTACCTACTTGTGCAATCGCTTTAGTATCAGCACATGGTACAGATAGCGTTTTAAGTTCTTCTACTGCAGCGGTAATTGCTTTATCAATACCACGCTTAAGATCCATTGGGTTCATGCCTGCAGCAACTGCTTTAAGACCTTCGTTTACAATAGATTGTGCAAGTACAGTTGCGGTAGTCGTACCGTCACCCGCTGCATCATTTGCTTTAGATGCAACTTCTTTTACCATTTGTGCACCCATGTTTTCAAACTTGTCTTCAAGTTCGATTTCTTTCGCTACAGATACACCATCTTTAGTGATTACTGGAGAGCCAAATGATTTATCTAGTACTACGTTACGGCCTTTAGGACCTAATGTAACTTTTACTGCGTTTGCTAGGATATTTACGCCTGTTAGCATTTTAGCGCGTGCATCACCTGCAAAAAGTACTTCTTTTGCTGCCATCTTTAATTTCCTCTAAATTCTTAAATGTTTGTTAAACGAAAAGTAGGGTTAGCCTACAATGCCTAAAATGTTGTCTTCACGCATGATCAGGTACTCTTGACCTTCGATCTTTTCAGTTTTTTCAACATATGAGCCAAATAACACAGTGTCACCGGCTTTTACTTCTAAAGCTCTAACGTCACCGTTATCTAGAACGCGACCATTGCCAACAGCAATAACTTCTCCGCGAGTTGATTTTTCAGCTGCAGAGCCAGTTAATACAATACCGCCAGCAGACTTGGTTTCTTCTTCTAGACGCTTAACGATTACGCGATCTTGTAAAGGACGAATGTTCATGTTTTTAGTTCTCCTAACAGTTTCTGAACAGTACAGAAAAAAGCTTTTCTAATTTGCATTCATTAATGGGGGTGGAGTGAAAAATTCCAAGAGAAAAAATGATAAATTTTTAATCTTTTCGCTCGTATTCACCATCTATGGTTTTAGGGCGGTTTTCATTTTGCTCGTGATGCATTGATTGATGAGTTTGTGAAAACCCTGAAGTGCCAGTTTGATGCATGCTAGCGCTCATTCTTACAGTTGCTTGACTAGCAAGTCCTGCAGCTAATTTGTTACGAATAGCAGGGGTAAGGAGTAGTAAGCCAAATACATCTGTCATAATGCCGGGTGTTAATAAAAGTACCCCTGCAATAATTACGCAAATACCGGTAAATAATTCTTTAGCAGGCATTTGTCCTTGAGCCATTTGCACTTGTACGTTTTGTAGTGCGCCCATTCCTTGCTGTTTCACCATTTTCGCACCCACAATCGCGGTTAGTACCACTAAAGCGATTGTTGCGAAGCCACCTATCACGTCACTAACCTGAATTAGCAAGGCAATTTCAATAATTGGGATGATGATAAACAGCAAAAATAAAATTCTAAACATAAGACTCTCTAAAAAAATGACACTTATTAAGGTGCTAATGAAATATAAGTGAGGGTTGTCGGGTCTATTTTCAAGCTAATAAGAGTAAGTAATAAACTTTAATGTTAGTTGAGTTAACGGTAGCGGGTTTAAATCAATTTACTGCAAAGACCCAAAATGTAGACAGAGTTCGTGTCTACACATTATACCCGCTATCAGCTACTATGGGGCTAGACCCCCGTAAACAAGTAAAGGTTCACTATGACAACGCAATTTAAACTTATTTTTACCACTTGCAAAAATAACGATGAAGCCCGTTTATTGGCTATGGCGCTAATTGAAAAGAAACTAGCCGCTTGTGTAAATATTTTACCGGCCATGACTTCTATTTACATATGGGAAGGTGAAGTAGCTGAAGCAACAGAAGTAAAGCTGCTAATTAAAACTAAGGCTGACAAAATGAACGATGTATTTTTAACCTTAAAAGATCTTCACAGCTACGAAGTACCAGAAATACAAGTTGTTGATGTTGCAACGGGTAACTTGGCTTACTTTAATTGGATGGACGAGGTGCTTCATTAATGCGCTTTATTTTATTTTTTTTATTAAGCGTATTAATGGCGCCTGCTTGGGCGGCACAAAATACCCTTGATGATTTTCTAAAACCGACTCAGCACACATTTTTACCGGTAAATGAAGCGTTTGTATTTGATTTTGACCAGCAAGGAAGTACGTTATTTGTTGGTTGGGATATCGCTAATGACTATTACCTATATAAAGATAAAATAGAAATTATTGCCAAAGGTGCCAGCATTGACGTGCCTGAGTTGGGCGCTGGTGAAATAATTGAAGATGAATTTTTTGGCAAAACTGAGGTGTTTTTTAATTCTCTTAGCGTTATCAGCAAACTAAGTAATGTAAGTGAAGATGGCGTTGTGAAGGTGCGTTATCAAGGCTGTGCAAAAGCAGGGCTGTGTTATCCACCTGAAATCATCAGCATTCCATTAAGTGTACTGGCAAGTGAAACTGATACTAATGACAATACCGCAGCAAGCAGTGCATTTGCAGCACTTAGCCAATCTCCAGAAAAACCAGCAACTGCATCAACACCTGATAAAGAGCTCACATTTACAGAGCAGTTAGCTAGCCAAAGCTTAATGGTTAACTTAGCTATTTTCTTTGCCGTGGGTGTGGGTCTGGCATTTACACCGTGTGTATTTCCGATGTTCCCTATTTTATCTAGCTTAATTGCGGGTCAAAAGAACCTGTCTACTAAAAAAGCATTTGCCCTATCATTTGTTTATATTCAAGGCATGGCGGTTACCTATGCAGCATTAGGGCTTGTGGTTGCTGCGTTAGGCGGACAAGTGCAAGGCTATTTACAGCATCCATATGTATTAATTAGCTTTAGCTTATTGTTTGTACTGCTGGCTATGTCGATGTTTGGTTGGTACGAAATAAAGTTACCCAGCCGCATGATGAACAAGCTAACCCAAGTGAGCAACAACCAAAAAGGCGGTAACTATATTGGGGTGTTCTTGATGGGGGTTTTATCAGGGCTTATTGCATCTCCTTGTACTACAGCGCCTTTATCAGCCGCATTATTATTTGTGGCACAAAGCGGCGATTACCTAGTAGGCGGGCTAACACTTTACGTACTGAGTTTAGGTATGGGGCTACCGCTGTTATTATTAGGTACATCGGGAGGTAAGCTATTACCGAAAGCTGGCGGCTGGATGGAACAAGTCAAAACCTTATTTGGTTTTATTATGTTAGTTGTGCCACTTATTTTGCTAGAGCGCATTATAGATATTGAAATTATTATGCTTATGGCAGGCTTATTAGCTATCGCCACAGCGCTTTATTTCCATTATTGGCAAAGCGCTCAAGCACAAGGTAAATTAAAAACCTTATTGTGGTTTATGGCTGTTTTATTGATGCTTACTGGCTTTAATTTAACCAAAAGCTATTTTTGGCCAACACAAGCCGTGAGTTTACAAACAACCTCGCAAAACAATGAGTTTAAACAGGTTGCCAATTTAGCCGAGCTTAAACAAGCCGTATCACAAGCAAATAGCGAAGGGCGCATGGTTATGGTGGACTTATACGCCGACTGGTGTGTAGCGTGTAAAGAGTTTGAGCATTACACCTTTCCCGACCCGCAAGTACAAAGTGAGTTTAGCCATTATCAACTGATGCAAATTGACTTAACTCAAAGCGATAATGAAACAATTGAGCTAATGGAAGCATATTCAGTGTTTGGTTTACCGAGTATTTTATTCTTTAATACTCAAGGTGAAGAGCTAAGTGCACAACGTGTCACTGGCTTTTTAAATGCGGATGATTTCGCTAAGCACCTTGCTGCAGTGCGTGCCAGCGCTGAATGACCATTCTATATGGCACAACATGATTGTTAATGTTGTGCCATTATTACCCCTCAAGATTTGTTCCCAAAACAGAGATTAGACCAGTATTTTGCTGCTATTTACTTCGAAATCACTATAATAGTTGGTTAACGTGAGAAATTGTTGCTATCTTACTTTTTTCAGCTTACTTTTTAGTGAAAACTTAGCTAGTAACCGCTTAACTCATTACTTATAGGATATATCGCGTATTATGGCTGCAAAATTAAAGATTTTAGTTATAAATGGCCCAAATTTAAACATGCTAGGAAAGCGTGAGCCCGATAAGTACGGTTCACACTCTTTAGAGCATATTATGAGCGATTTAAACAATGCTGCTAATAGTTTAGATGTGACGCTAACGCATTTTCAAAGTAATAGTGAGCAAGCGCTCATTGAACGCATTCATGATGCTTGGCAAGCGGTTGATTACATCATTATTAACCCTGCAGCATTTACGCACACAAGCGTCGCATTACGTGATGCATTGCTAAGCGTTGATATTCCGTTTTTTGAAGTGCACTTAAGTAATGTGCATGCACGTGAAACGTTTCGCCATCATTCTTATTTTTCTGATGTGGCGCAAGGCGTTATTTGTGGATTAGGTGCAATGGGCTATCACGCTGCTTTACATGCAGCGGTGAGCCGATTGCAAAACTCAAACTAAATTTAAACTAACAAACTAATAGGCGGGTCGTTTATGGATATTCGCAAGATCAAAAAACTAATTGAATTAGTAGAAGAATCAGGTATTGCAGAACTAGAAATCACTGAAGGTGAAGAATCAGTACGTATTAACCGTAACAACATGAGTGCCGGTCCTGCGTACGCGCAATTTGCTCCACAGCAATATGCTCCAACACCCGCTCCTGCGGCTGCACCAGCAGCACCTATAGCAGAGTCTGAAGCACCAGCGGCAGGTCCTACAGGACACCAAGTTAAATCTCCTATGGTAGGTTCTTTTTACGCAGCAGCTTCTCCAGAAGCGCCAGCATATGTTGAAGTCGGTTCACAGGTTAAAGTTGGCGACACACTATGTATCGTTGAAGCAATGAAAATGATGAACCAAATTGAGTCAGATAAAGCCGGTACAGTAAAAGCTATTTTAGTAGAAAACGGCGAGCCAGTAGAATTTGATCAACCTTTATTCATCATTGAATAATAGCGCAACGTAAAAGGCCAACTCTCATGTTAGATAAAGTAGTCATTGCAAACCGAGGTGAAATTGCACTTCGTATATTGCGCGCCTGCAAAGAGCTTGGGATCAAAACGGTTGCTGTGCATTCAACGGCGGATCGCGATCTTAAGCACGTATTACTAGCAGATGAAACTATCTGTATTGGTAAACCAGCAGCAACTGAAAGTTACTTAGACATTCCACGCATTATAGCCGCAGCTGAAATAACTGATGCGGTCGCTATTCACCCAGGTTATGGTTTTCTTGCTGAAAATGCCGACTTTGCCGACCAAGTTGAGCAAAGTGGCTTTGTATTTATTGGTCCTCGTGGCGATACTATTCGTCTAATGGGCGATAAAGTATCGGCAATCGAAGCGATGCGTAAAGCCGGTGTTCCTTGTGTACCTGGCTCTGATGGTCCGGTATCGGATGATAAAGAACGCAACATGCAAATTGCTAAGCGTATTGGTTACCCGGTAATTATTAAAGCAGCTGGCGGCGGCGGTGGCCGCGGTATGCGTGTTGTTCGCAACGAAGCTGAGTTAATCAATTCAATTTCGCTTACGCAACAAGAAGCAAAGCAGTTCTTTGGCAACAGCATGGTTTACATGGAAAAATTCCTTGAAAACCCACGCCACATTGAAGTGCAAGTATTGGCTGATGGTCAAGGTAACGCGGTTCATTTAGGTGAGCGTGATTGTTCAATGCAACGTCGCCACCAAAAAGTAGTGGAAGAGGCGCCAGCACCAGGGATTACTGCAGAAGTACGTAAGTTCATTGGTGAGCGTTGTACACGCGCATGTATCGAAATTGGTTATCGTGGTGCGGGGACGTTTGAGTTCTTATACGAGAACGGTGAATTTTACTTCATTGAAATGAACACCCGTATTCAGGTTGAGCACCCAGTAACTGAAATGGTCACCGGTGTGGATTTAATCAAAGAGCAATTAAAAATTGCCGCTGGTCAGCCTTTATCATTCACTCAAGAAGATGTGGTTATTCGTGGCCATGCTATTGAGTGTCGTATTAATGCTGAAGACCCAGAAACCTTTATTCCATCACCTGGTAAAATTACCCGTTTTCATCCAGCTGGTGGTTTAGGTATTCGTTGGGACAGTCATATTTACGCTGACTACACCGTTCCTCCACATTACGATTCTATGATTGGTAAGCTGATCACTTACGGTGAAAACCGTGATGTCGCTATCGCCCGAGCACGTAATGCACTTAATGAACTCGTTATCGATGGTATTAAAACCAATACGCCACTGCATAAACGTATTCTTGCAGATGAAAACTTCAAAAATGGTGGCACAAATATCCACTACCTTGAGAAGAAATTAGGGCTGTAAAGTTCATGCTAATTAAAAACCGGCTCAGGCCGGTTTTTTTATCTTTAAAAAAGAGGCAGTATCACCTTAAATAAATAATCTGGTATGATTAACAAATATGCGCTTTTCGTAAATTTTGAGGTAATCATGTCGTGTAGTTTTGATTTTCATTTAGTCGATGAAAATGCCACTGTTGCTATGGGTAATAAATTAGCTGCCATAATAGAACAGGGCGCAGTTATTTATTTGCATGGTGATTTGGGGGCCGGTAAAACGACATTTACTCGCGGTATAGTGCAAGGTTTTGGTCATACAGGTAAGGTTAAAAGTCCCACTTATACACTTGTTGAACCTTACGAGCTTGTGCGTGGCAATGTCTATCATTTTGACTTATACCGATTAGGTGACCCAGAAGAGCTTGAATTTATGGGAATTCGTGATTATTTTTCAGAAACGGCAACTTGTATTGTTGAGTGGCCGGAAAAAGGCGGAGAATTTATTCCTGTTCCCGATCTAAATGCTACGCTAAGTTATGTAGGTGATGAGCGTAAAATTGTTATTAACAGTGCCAGTGAGCGTGGTGTAGCAATTGTCGAAAAACTAAATAATAGATAATAAAATAGTTAAGGCAGTGATTATCAAAATGAGTCGTGGTTTAGTTAAACTTTTTATTTACCTCATGGTTTTTTTAGTGAGCTTGCCATTGTGGGCGCAAAACACTATTAATAGTGTGCGTGTCTGGCCATCACCTGATAGCACTCGGGTGGTGTTTGATCTCGACGATAAACCCGACTTCAGTTACTTTATGCTAAAAAACCCAAGTCGTTTAGTGGTTGATTTAGAAAGCACTGATGAATTAAAAACATTGCCAGGTGTGCCACCAAAACACCAAATTGTTAGCAAGTTACGCTATTCAAAACCTAAAAATAAACGCAGCGTGCGTTTAGTATTTGAATTAAATGGGCCAGTTAAACCGGTTATATTTGCACTTGCCCCCACAGGCCCTTATAAAAATAGGCTGGTGGTCGACTTATACGATAAAAGCCAATCAAAAGGGGCGGTTAGCCCGGCACAAACGGCGGCTAAAAAACGCCAGTTAAGCCAAGAGCGCGATATTGTAATTGCTATTGATGCAGGCCATGGTGGTGAAGACCCAGGTTCCATTGGCCCATCAGGTACTTACGAAAAAGACATCACTTTGCAAATTGCCAAGCGTTTAGAGCGCATGATTGATGCTGAGCGCGGTATGATTTCGCGTATGGTTCGTAGTGGCGATTACTTTGTTAAACTTAATACACGAACTAATCGCGCTCGCCAGAAAAAAGCCGATTTTTTTGTCTCTATTCATGCAGATGCGTTTACCAGCCCTGGGCCAAATGGTGCTTCTGTATGGGTGTTGTCGCTGCGACGTGCCAATTCGGAAATTGGTAAATGGATTGAGGATAAAGAAAAACACTCAGAGTTACTTGGCGGTGCTGCCGATGTAATTAAAGATACTGCAAATGAAAAGTACTTAGCACAAGCCTTGCTTGATATGTCGATGGATCATTCCATGAAAACAGGGCTAAGTGTTGCAGATGAAGTGATAAAAGAATTAAAAAAAGTAGCAAAAATGCACAAAAAGGCGCCGCAACATGCCAGCCTTGCAGTATTGAAGTCGCCAGATATTCCGTCTATTTTGGTTGAAACTGGGTTTATCTCTAATCCACGTGAAGAGCGACTGCTTAAAAGTGCCAATCATCAAGAGCGCTTAGCTAAAGCCATGTTTACCTCAATTAAAAATTACTATTTACGTAACCCGCCTGACGACTCACTGTTTGCGTCATTAAAGTCTCAATACCCAACAAAACATAAAGTACGCCCTGGTGAGTCACTGAGCATGTTGGCAGGTCGATATGGCGTGAGTATCAGTAAAATAAAACAAGTTAATAAGCTCAGTTCAAATACGCTATTTATTGGTCAGGAACTTGATATTCCTCAGAGTTAATTTTAAAAGCGCACACATTTAAGGTTGTTATGAGTATTGAAATATTACCTGCGCGCTTAGCAAACCAAATTGCGGCGGGTGAAGTTGTTGAGCGTCCCGCATCGGTGGTTAAAGAGTTAGTAGAAAACAGCCTTGATGCAGGCGCGACACGTATTCAAGTAGATATTGAACGCGGGGGCCACAAGTTAATTCGTATTCGCGACAATGGAGCGGGTATTGCAAAGGATGAGCTCACATTAGCGCTCTCTCGCCATGCAACCAGTAAACTAAAGTCCCTAGACGACCTAGAAAATATTTGTTCTCTTGGTTTTAGGGGGGAAGCCTTAGCATCTATTAGTTCGGTATCTCGCTTAACCTTAAGCTCTAAACCCGAAAATCAAGAAGCTGCGTGGCAAGCCTTTGCACAAGGCCGAGATATGGCCGTAGAGGTAAAGCCTGTGGCACATCCCAGCGGTACCACAATTGAAGTAAAAGATTTATTTTTTAATACCCCAGCACGGCGCAAGTTTTTACGTACCGAAAAAACTGAGTTTAGTCATATTGATGAGCTTATTAAGCGTATTGCGCTGAGCCGTTTTGATGTATCAATTACATTAACCCATAATGAAAAAGTGGTGCGCCAGTATCGCGCTAAAACTGATCCCGCTCAAGCGATTACGCGAGTCGCACAAGTGGCGGGTAAAGCGTTTGCTGAGCAAGGATTGCATATTCAATCGGGTGAGGCTGGGTTGCAACTACACGGTTGGGTATTGCCAGTTGGATCGGCTAATACTACTCAGTATACCTATGTAAATAATCGTATGATGCGCGACAAACTTATTCTGCATGCTATTCGCCAAGCATTTGAAGAGGTCAGTGGCGAGCAAGAACTTCCCGGATTTGTGATTTACATTGATATAGACCCACGCCAAGTGGATGTTAATGTGCACCCGGCAAAGCATGAGGTGCGCTTTCATCAAGGGCGCTTAGTACACGACTTTATTTTGCAAGCGATAAAACAAGTTGTTGTGCCCCTGCAAGCTGAGTTTGTTAATTCGCCAGCCGCTCACGCTCTTCATTCACCAGTTACATCGTTTAACCAAGAACACACTTCCAGTAGTGAACTTTTTGATTATCCTAAGTCGTCATTACAACCAAGTCATTCGCCATCTACAAGTAGTGCCTCTTATGGTGGCAGTCGTCAAGGTGAGGGTAGACAGGTGCGTACTGAAAGCCAAAATTACCATGATGTGAATGCGTTTTATCAGGGCGTGAATGAGCAACAAGCGCAGCACTTTGATACTGCGGCAGCATTTGTACAATCTAATGAGACGCAAGTATCAGATACAGCACTGCGCACTGTCGATATAATAAGCATTGAAAAGGGCGTTTGCGTGTTCAATAATGAAAATCAACTTTATTGTTCACACTTTAAATACGCATTAGCGGATGATTGGCTTGCACAAATTAAAGAGCAAGGCAGCCTTGAGGGCAAAGCATTGTTATTACCCGTACGGGTCAATGTGTCAAAACAAGATACCGAACTGCTGGCTACGCAACAATCATGGTTTACTTTGCTTGGCTTTGAACTTTTAATTGAAAAACAATTTGTTATGGTCAAGAGGTTGCCTGTTTGCTTGTACTTACTTGACGTGAGTGCCGCAGTCGATGCCTTACTTGATGGGTGTAAAGCTCAGTTAGAAAGTATTGAACAGTGGCTAGCGTGGCAGGTAAATGTAATACCTACACGCTTCTATGCCAGTAAAGCCTTTGCAGTACAGCAAACTCGCTTACAAAATAATGCGCAAACAATTGAACGTTTACGTGAAAAAGCAGTTAAAATAGATCTAAAGTCTTATCTAGCGCAATTTAATTAGGGTATTCGTGTTGAGTAATTTACCGGTCATATTTTTAATGGGCCCCACCGCTGCTGGTAAAACAGCATTGGCAATTTCACTGTGTGAGTATTTAAATACTGAAATTATCAGCGTTGATTCGGCACTGGTTTATAAAGGTATGGATATTGGTACCGCTAAACCGGATGCCGACGAACTAGCACGTGCACCCCATCACTTAATTGATTTACTCGACCCAAGCGAAACCTATTCAGTAGCTGATTTTAGACGCGATGCGATAGAAAAAATTGATAAATTTCATCAACAAGGTAAAGTGCCTGTACTGGTTGGAGGTACAATGATGTACTTTAAAGCCCTTATTGATGGGTTGTCGCCATTACCTGAGGCCGATGCAAACGTTAGAGCCGAACTAGAAACACAAGCTAAAGAGCATGGTTGGCCTTATTTATACAAAGAGCTGGTTAAAGTTGATCCGCAAGCCGCACAAAAGATGAGTGAAAATGATTCGCAGCGAATTAATCGTGCTTTGGAAGTTTACCGTATAACAGGTAAAACGATGACTGAATTGCAAAAGCAAAAGCAGCCAGCATTACCCTATACTTTTCATCAATTTGCAATTGCACCCGATGATCGCAGTGAATTACATCATCGAATTGAAGAAAGGTTTAAAATAATGATTGAACAGGGGTTTGAAAAAGAAGTTTCGACCCTATATCTACGTGAGGATTTACATCCCAATATGCCTTCTATTCGTTGTGTAGGTTATAGACAGATGTGGGATTACCTTGCGGGTGAAATTGATCATGATGAAATGATTTTTCGCGGCATTGCAGCCACACGCCAATTGGCTAAACGTCAATTAACGTGGTTAAGAAGCTGGCCTGATGTTACATGGTTAACAACCGGTGATGAAGAAAACTTGCATCGTGTAGTAAGTTCGCTAAGCTAGTAGTAGCTGGACAAAATTTAGCTTTGTTAAATCAGTTCAGCCACTTAATTATAATAACACCTAGAACGAAGGAATAATAACATGGCAAAAGGCCAATCGTTACAAGACCCATTTTTAAATGCATTACGCCGCGAGCGCATTCCAGTATCAATCTTTTTGGTAAATGGCATAAAATTACAAGGTAAAATTCAGTCATTTGACCAATTTGTAATTTTACTGGAAAACACTGTTAATCAAATGGTGTATAAACATGCAATTTCAACAGTTGTACCTGCACGCGCAGTCAACTTTCAAGGTGTACAGGGAAATGAAGACACCGAAGAAACTGAACCAGGAAACTTTTAAATTAGGAGCGTAATGCTTGTTTGACCGCTATGAATCTGGCGAACAGGCAATTTTAGTCCATATCGACTTACCTAAAGATGGGGATCGCGAAGATCTTCATGAATTAGAAATGTTGGTATCTTCTGCTGGTGTTAGTAGTTTGGCGGTTGTGCAAGGCAGCCGTCAAGCACCACATCCCAAACTATTTGTCGGTACCGGCAAAGCGGAAGAAATAGCTGAAATTGTCAAAATCCACAATGCCGATGTTGTCATTTTTAACCATCAGTTGAGCCCGTCTCAAGAACGAAATTTAGAGCGTGTTTGTCAATGTCGGGTACTTGATAGAACCACACTTATCCTTGATATTTTTGCTCAGCGCGCACGTACTCACGAAGGTAAACTTCAAGTTGAGTTAGCGCAGCTTCGTCATATGTCGACTCGTTTAATCCGAGGTTGGACCCACCTTGAACGCCAAAAAGGCGGTATTGGTTTACGTGGTCCTGGTGAAACGCAGTTAGAAACCGATCGACGTTTATTACGTGCGCGTATTAAAAATATACGCGCCCGTTTGGCTAAAGTTGGCGTACAACGTGAGCAAGGTAGACGAGCACGTACTCGTAATGAGATCCCAACGGTTTCTTTAGTGGGTTATACTAATGCGGGTAAATCAACCTTATTTAACCGTATTACAAATTCTGATGTGTATGCCGCTGATCAGTTGTTTGCAACACTAGACCCAACCTTACGCAAGTTAGATATTGGCGATGTTGGTTCGGTTATTTTAGCGGATACTGTAGGGTTTATTCGCCACTTACCGCATGACTTAGTGGCTGCATTTAAAGCAACGCTGACAGAAACGCGAGAGGCTGATTTACAATTACACGTGATTGATGTAGCCGACCCTCGTCGAAAAGAAAATATTGAACAAGTACAAGAAGTACTCAAAGAAATTGAAGCTGATGATGTACCGCAATTACTTGTATACAACAAAATTGATGCGCTGGATGATGTAACCCCACGTATTGATCGCGATGACGAAGGCCAACCTATAAGGGTATGGTTATCAGCAAAAACAGGTGAAGGTTGCGAGCTGCTAAGTGAGGCTATTAGTGACCTACTAGCTAAAAAGATGTTGAGTGAAACTTTACTACTGGCTCCTCAGTATGGACGTTTAAGAGCATCTTTATTTAACTTAAGTGCAGTACATAACGAACGTTTTGATGAGCAAGGTAATTGGTTGCTAGATGTGCGATTACCTATGATTGAGTGGAATCGTTTGATTAAAGATTTTGGCCCAGAGATTGAAAGTTTTATTAGCTGCGACTAAAAACTGAAAGATTAATGTCGGTTTTAGTATAAGAAATGCATAAGATTTGTTAGATTTAACACAATTTCCGAATTTATTTAGATAACAATGGAGTATAGCTATGGCCTGGAATGAACCGGGTAATAATGGCAATGACAAAGATCCGTGGAATAACAAAGGCGGACGTGATCAAGGCCCACCTGATTTAGACGAGGTGTTCCGTAAATTCAGTAACAAGTTTAACGGCTTATTTGGCGGTAAAAAATCCGGCAATGGTAGCGGCGGTGGACTTGGCGGAGCCGGTATTTCATTTGTACTTATTATCGCTGCCATTGTGTGGGCGTTAAGTGGTATTTATACGGTGAAAGAAGCTGAACGCGGTGTCGTTCTTCAATTTGGTAAGTTTGACCGAATTGCAGATCCAGGCTTGCGTTGGAAAATGACCTTTGTTGAGACGGTTATTCCAGTCGATATCGAAGCTGTTCGTTCGTTATCAGCATCAGGCTTTATGCTAACTGAAGATGAAAACGTAGTAAGCGTTGAGTTTGAAGTACAGTATCGAGTAATCGACCCATACTTATACAAGTTTAGTGTCACTAACGCTGACAGCAGTCTTGAAGAAGCATTAGATAGTGCGCTGCGTTATGTTGTTGGCCATTCAAAAATGGACCAAGTACTGACTAACGGCCGTGAAGTTGTGCGTCAAAATACCTGGGATGAGCTAAATCAAATCATCGAACCTTATAACTTAGGTTTAATCGTAACTGACGTTAACTTCAAGGATTCACGTCCGCCAATGGAAGTTAAAGATGCGTTTGATGATGCAATTGCAGCCCAAGAGGATGAACAACGCTTTATTCGTGAAGCCGAAGCGTATGCCCGTGAAATTGAACCGCGTGCACGTGGTCAAGTAACGCGTATGACGCAAGAGGCTGAAGGTTACCAAGAGCGTATTACTTTAGAAGCGCAAGGTGAAGTGGCTCGTTTTGAGAAATTACTTCCAGAATACCAAGCAGCTAAAGAAGTAACACGTGAGCGTTTATACATAGACACGATGCAAGAAGTGCTAGGTAATAGCTCTAAAGTGTTGGTTGATGTTAAAGGCGGCAACAACATGATGTACTTACCACTTGATAAAATCATGGAAAAACAGGGTTCATCAACACGTATTGCTTTACCTAGCTCAAGCGATATTAACGATTTACGTAACAAGGTAAATACGTCACGCAACAGCACTGTTAATAGTGGTAACGATCGCTTTAACAATGATCGCTTTAACGACGGGAGATAAGAGCAATGAAAAACTTTAGTTTAGTAATCCTATTAGCCGCCATTGTGATGTCTTTCTCGTCAGTATTTGTGGTTTCTGAAGGCCAAAAGGCGATTGTACTTTTATTTAGTAAAGTACAAAAAGACAGCGATGATCAAGCGGTAGTTTATGGTCCAGGTCTACATCTAAAAGTGCCATTTTTTAGCCAAGTGCGCCGCATTGATGCGCGTATTCAAACGCTAGATGGCACACCGGATCGCTTTGTAACTAGCGAGAAAAAAGACTTAATTGTTGATTCGTTTGTAAAATGGCGTGTTAACGACTTTAGCTCTTTTTACCTGCGTGCACGTGGTGATAAGCAATACGCTGAAACACTGCTTAAGCAAAAAGTAAATAATGGCCTACGTACTAACTTTGGTACGCGTACTATTCGTGAAATTGTATCGGGTGAACGCAGCGAGCTGATGGAAGAAGCGTTAGTACAAGCCTCTGAAAGTGCTAGTGAGCTGGGTATTGAAGTACTTGATGTACGTGTTAAGCAAATTAACTTACCTCAAGAGGTGAGTAGTTCTATTTACCAACGTATGCGTGCTGAGCGTACTGCCGTTGCTAAAGAGCACCGTTCTGAAGGTCAGGAAAAAGCAGAGACGATTCGTGCAGGTGTTGACCGCCGAGTAACAGTAATGCTTGCCGATGCAGAACGTAATGCGCGTTCTGTTCGTGGTCAAGGTGATGCTGACGCTGCTGCGATTTACGCTAGTGCTTATAATAAAGACCCTGAGTTCTTTAGCTTTGTCCGCTCTTTAGAAGCTTACAAGCAAACTTTCAAAGGAAAGCAAGACGTGATGGTGTTATCACCGGATAGCGACTTCTTCCAATACATGAAAGGCGCGAAAGCTCAGTAATCATAGCTTTAGTTAAACTTGAAAGCCCTGCAATTGCAGGGCTTTTTGTTATCTGAATTTTAAGTTTATAAATGACTGTTATTTATGTGATTATTAGCTAAACACTGATGTTTACTAAGGGCTCGAGGAAAAAATAAGCTAAACGGGGTGAACTTTGCTTTAGTTTTCTGGTAAAATCTCGTCCTAATTTTCTCTAAGTGAATTTGCAATGGGTAAAAACGTTGTTGTACTAGGCACCCAATGGGGTGACGAAGGTAAGGGTAAGGTAGTTGACCTCCTTACAGATAAAGCATCTTTAGTAGTTCGTTATCAAGGTGGTCATAACGCTGGCCATACCTTAGTGATCGACGGTGAAAAGACAGTTCTACACCTTATTCCATCGGGTGTATTACGTGACAATGTTAAATGTGTGATTGGTAATGGTGTTGTTTTATCACCTGAAGCGCTAATGAAAGAAATTGGCATGCTTGAAGAGCGTGGCGTACCAGTACGCGAACGTCTTTTAATCAGTGAAGCATGTCCGCTAATATTGCCTTTCCATGTTGCATTAGATGTAGCTCGCGAAACAGCGCGTGGCGATAAACCAATCGGTACAACGGGTCGTGGTATCGGTCCGGCGTATGAAGATAAAGTAGCACGTCGTGGTTTACGTGTTGGCGATTTATTCAATCCTGAATTATTTGCTACTAAGTTAAAAGAAGTATTGGAATACCACAACTTCACATTAGTGAACTACTACAAAGTAGATGCAGTCGATTTTCAAAAAACGTTTGATGACGCAATGGCTGTTGCTGACATCTTAAAAGCAATGGTAGTTGATGTAACTGAGCTTTTAGATCAAACGCGTAAAGCCGGTGACAACATCTTATTTGAAGGTGCACAAGGTACATTACTTGATATCGATCACGGTACTTATCCTTATGTTACATCTTCAAACACGACTGCTGGTGGCGTTGCTACAGGTGCGGGTTTTGGCCCATTACACCTTGATTATGTACTAGGTATCATTAAAGCGTACACAACACGTGTAGGTTCAGGTCCTTTTCCTACGGAGCTTTACGATGGCCTTGAAAAACAAGACCCAGTAGGTAAGCATTTAGGTGACAAAGGTCATGAGTTTGGTGCTACTACTGGTCGTTTACGTCGTACTGGCTGGTTAGATGCAGTGGCTATGCGCCGTGCAGTTCAAATTAACAGCATTTCAGGATTTTGTTTAACTAAACTTGACGTTTTAGACGGTTTAGAAACACTTAAAATCTGTACTGGTTATAAGCTTGAAGATGGTACTGTGACTAACGTTACGCCATTAGCGGCTGAAGGTTACGATAAAGTAACACCAGTATACGAAGAAATGCCTGGTTGGTCTGAAAATACCGTGGGTGTAACATCGCTTGAAGGTTTACCTAAAGCAGCAATTGATTACATTAAACGTATTGAAGAAATCACTGGCGTCCCTGTTGATATTATCTCTACAGGTCCAGATCGTGTTGAAACCATGATACTTCGTAGCCCATTTGCATAATTGGGTTTATGTTGAAAAGAAGCTGCCATGTGCAGCTTTTTTTATGCCTATAAAAAGCACACCTATTAATAGTGGAACGATCTTTGTATATTATTTAGTAAGTTTATTTTTAAAGTGGTTAATATGCGTTTATCTTCTCGTTGCTCAGTGTGGTCATTATCACTACTTACACTTTCTTTATTTAATATAAGCAATAGCTTAGCTGAAGAAAGCCCTGCAGCTGTGCCGCTGTATACTGAATCTGAGTTAATAGCTTTGATTAATGAGAACACTCATCTAGCCCGCGTGAAGGCAGATAATTGCCAGTTAGTGCAAGATATAGAAGCGCGAGCCAATAAAATGGCATTGCCGTCGTATCAATTTTTATATGGTGATATGCTCGCCTACAAGGTGTGTGTTGAGCGTGATGTAGCTTTAGGTGTGTATTACATGAAAAAAGCGGCTGAGCAGGGCTTAGCGGCAGCATTAGAGCAGTTAGGTCGCTATTACGATGTTGGTCAGTTAGTCCAAAAAGACAAAGCCATGGCAATAACCTACCTCCGTGAGGCCTCAGCGCAAGGTAACTTAAAAGCGCAATTACGATTAGTGGGCTTGTTTAATCAAGGCTATGGAAGTCCAAGAGACTTTGAAGATGCTTATCGTTGGCTGTTTAACACCACGGTAGCCGACAAAGCGACACATAAAAAAATAGAGCGAGCATTAACTAAACTTGCTGAAAAAATGCCAGCTAGTGTCGTTACTCGCGCGCGCTTACCTATGTAACCTAAACTCTGGCTAGAGAAAATAAACCTAATTATGGCTATGATTTAATATGTTAGTAAATCTCTTAATCAGAGTTTAGGTTTGTAAATAAAAAAGCGAGAGTGCTTTTTTTAGCACTCTCGCTTTTTAGTTATTACTCGTCTTTTTTATTGTCTTTGGCTTTGTTATTGGCCGGATCTTTTAATAGCGATATTTTAGGCGGTTGCAATGCAACTACTCGTTCACCCTCTTGTGGTGGCTTTTCCATATCACTGGTAAAAGGCCTCATTTTCACTGGTGCGTCTTCAGCACTGTCTTTATCCCCTTTGAGAATAAACAGTGGGATCGCTTCAGGATTCATTTCTAAATACTGCTGCCAGCTAAACTCTCCAGATATACGTGTTGCACTCACTTTACCGCCTTTGGCAATAACACTGCTTAAGCGTGCATATGCACCGTTCTCGCCAAACAGAATTTGTCGTGATAAAAACGTCGCACTGTCTTTATTTGCTTTGGCGTGCGAAGAAGAGGAACGTAGTGAAAATACATTTTTTTCATTTAATAAATGAGAGAAGTACTGCACCCCTAATGCGTTATGGTGGCGATTAGGTGAAAGCGCTAAAACACTGCGAATCGTGGTTAAAGGTAAATAACGTTCAGCATGCTCCGATTGCGGGTTACCGTAATAACAAGGCAGGCCATCCATACGCGCCATTCTACAGTTCTCCCAAGCAGGATCTGATAGATGAACAGGAATATTTTGCTCTTTTAAGCCACGTGCAATTGCACGCGATACATGGTTTGCACCTATGATTAAAATAGTATTAGGGGATGGTTGACGCACTCCAAGTAGTTTCGCAACAGGGATAGCCGTTAAGCTTTGCAGTACCACAGTAACAATAATAACAGTAAATATGAGTGGCACCATTTTTTCGGCATCGGCCACTCCCGCTTCCATCATACTCAGCGCAAATACTGAACCAACGGCTGCTGCAACAATACCGCGAGGTGCAATCCAAGCAAGTACTAGGCGTGATTTCATCGGTAAGTCTGTACCAAAGGTTGAAATAGCAATACACAATGGGCGCGCAATAAATAGCACAATAGCTAAAAATATAAATACGTCGCTGTCGAGCATCATTAAATCAGAGAGTTGTAGTCTTGCAGCCAATAAAATAAATAAAGTTGAGATTAAAATCATCGACAAGTCTTCTTTAAACTCGAGTACCGAATCTATTTCCAAGTCATCTTGATTAGCTAACCAAATGCCAAACACCGTCACAGCCAGTAAGCCTGACTCATGGCTTATGTGGTTTGAAATAGAAAAGCTAATTAACACTAACGCTAAAATACCAAACTTATGTAGCTCAAATGGCAACCATTCTCGGCGCATTAGTTGCGTCGTGATCCAACCCGAAACCACACCAATGCTTAAACCAACGCCAACGGTTTTAACCAGTGCAACGATAGTGTGGCTAAGTACTTCACCCTGACCAACCAGCATTACGGCTTCAAACACTAGTACTGCAAATAAAGCGCCAATGGGGTCTATTACTATGCCTTCCCAGCGTAAAATACGATCGATATCCTGGGTAGGTCGCATCGAGTTAAGTAATGGAGCAATAACGGTTGGCCCCGTAACAACAAGCACTGCGCCAAGTACTGCAGCAACGCGCCAATTTAACTCGAGTAACCAATAAGCGCTAAAACTAATAACAATACAAGTTGTAAGCATACCAATAGAGCAGAGGTTTCTGACGACTTTACTGATCCCTTTAAGTTCTCGAAAATGTAAGGTTAAGGACCCTTCAAATAAAATCACAGCGACACTCAAAGAGACCACAGGAAAAAGTAAATCACCTAATAATGCATCAGGGTCTAATACGCCACTAAATGGCCCTAATAAAAGCCCTGTAAGCAATAAAAACAGAATAGCGGGTACTCTAAACGCCCAAGCGACCCATTGGGCTAACACTGAACACAGTGCAATACCGGCTATATAAATTGCTGACATAGAGTAAAAACTCCTTAATTTTAATAATGTTTAAAAGTATAACGGTTACCAACCAGTAATACAGTGGGTATACACGTGTAAATTAAATTTAGCTAATAAATAATGTTTATTCATTTAGTGTTAACGTCTTTTTTGAGAGTGTTATCAAAGTTATAGTCTCTATAATTACTATTTATAGTAGTCTAACTTTATGATATCTATTGAAAAATGCGCATGCCTTGTCTGTTGTGACCTATTTAGCTTTAATTTTAGCCTTGATCTAAGCGGCTATTTTAACGTATTATACTTCGTGTTCGAATAATTAGTTATCTAATAAAGTTTGTTATTTAAGTAAGTAAACGTATTAGATATAAACATCTTAACTCTCTTAGTGATTGTTTCAGCGATGTTTTATAATGTTCGAACATAAAATATCATTTACCGAACTCTTTGGTATAGTTTTGCTCAAGGTGTTTATTTGCTTAACGCATATAAATTAAAGTTTGAGTTGAACTATTACCTTTCAATATTTAACCCCCATCGTGGCGGTTAAATCTCGGTCCTTAAGTCATCACCCTATCTGTTGGTGTACCAGACTTAAGAGGCTCTATGTATGTTGTTAATAAAAAAGCCGCACACAGCTTTTTACAGCGATACATAAACAACACTTTATATTTTTTTAGTTAGTACAATCCAATTTTATTGGGTTAATACTATTTATTTTTTGCATCTCAATTTAAAACAATGGTTTTAGAGACGGTGTACGCGTGTGTAAAAAAGTGTGGGCAATGATAAACAAATTCGACGTTATGTTTTAAACATAGCGACCTGGTTTCATTCATCAGTGTGATGAATACAAATAAAATGGAAAGTTGAGCATTTATGCAAAAGTTAAATTGGCGACGTATCGTACTTAAAGTGGGCAGTGCCTTAATTGCACCCGATCAAGATGGCTGTCGTTCACGCTACTTGTTAACCATCGCACAGTTTATCGTTCACTGTCGCGCACGTGGTATTGAGGTTATTTTAGTGTCATCAGGCTCTGTAGCGGCAGGCTCGCATTTATTTCCATCAGAGAAGCCGCGCTCAGTTGTTATGAAAAAAGCCATGGCAGCAGCAGGGCAAACAGAAATGATGGCCATGTGGGATCGCTTCTTTGATTTTCCTTCGGCGCAGCTACTATTAACTCATGGTGACCTACGTGACCGTGAGCGCTATCAAAGTATTCGTGAAACTGTATTTACCTTGTTAGAACACGGCGTGCTACCTATCATTAATGAAAATGATGCGGTGACAACAGATGATTTAAAAGTGGGTGATAACGATAACTTATCAGCGATGGTGGCAGCAGCCGCTGATGCCGACGCATTAATGATTTTTTCAGATGTAGATGGGCTGTATGACAAAAACCCAAATCTGCATGACGATGCCGTATTATTGCCTGAAATAAAATCAATTGATGATTCTATTTATGCTATGGCAGGATGTGCTACCAGTGCAGTAGGCACCGGTGGTATGAAAACCAAGATTGAAGCGGCAGAAAAAGCCACATCACATGGTATTGCAACGTATATTATTAATGGCTTTAAAGAAGAAACCTTTACTCGTTTATTAGCGGGCGAAAATCCAGGTAGTGTGTTCTTGCCTTATGAAAAACCAATGCAAGACTCTATTCACTGGATGACACATACCGCAAATGAACAAGGTGAAGTGGTTGTCGATGGGTCATTTGATGATTCGCTAGAAGGCGAAGACGGCTGTTTACGAGGCGATGAGATCAAGGAAGTACATGGCGAGTTTGCTGTGGGCGATACTATCTTAGTTCGCAGTGAAGATGGTACGCGTTTAGCTAAAGCCACAGCAAATTACAGTAGCTGCTTGTTAAACTTTATTGCAGACAACGAGCAGAGTGAATTCAGCGAAAAAATGCAGGATTCAATTGGACCAATTATTTCAGAAAAAGATATCGCATTATTGGAGAATTCATGAGTTTAATTACGGATATATCACGCCAAGCAGCAAAAGCTGCACATACACTTGCTTTACTCGATACCGAGACTAAAAACAACGTGTTAACCGATATGGCAGCGGCATTAAGAGATCAAAAAGAATTTATAATCAAAGAAAACGAAAGTGACCTAAGCGCTGCGCGTGACAATAATTTAGCAGCGTCAATGATAGACCGTTTAACATTGAATGATGAGCGCATTGAAGCGATGGCTGAAGGTATCGAAGTGATTGTTTCACTTGATGATCCGGTTGGCCAGTTACGTGATATCACTGAACGTCCAAATGGCATTAAAATCCGAAAAATGCGTGTACCACTGGGCGTGGTATGCATGATTTACGAAGCACGACCTAATGTAACGGCTGATGCTGGCGCATTGTGCTTTAAGTCGGGTAATGGTGTTATTTTGCGCGGTGGTAAAGAAGCGCTTAAAAGCTCACAAGCCATTGCTAGTGTAATGCACAGCGTGCTTACTAAACATGGTTTGCCAACGGCGCTAGTTTCAGTTATTCCAGATCCTGACCGTGCTTTACTAATGGAATTAATGCAGCAACGCGACAGTATTGATTTAATTATTCCACGTGGCGGTGAAGGGCTTATTAACTATGTAACAGAAAACAGTACAATTCCTGTTATTCAGCACTTTAAAGGCGTGTGTCATTTATACGTAGATAAAGATGCAGACTTAGAAGTGGCACTTAATCTACTACTTAACGGTAAAACTCAACGTACTGGCGTATGTAATGCCTTAGAAGGGTTAATAGTACACCAAGATGTTGCTGATGAGTTTTTAAACCTGTGCGCGGTAGTGCTTCGCCAAGAAGGCGTAAAAATAAATGCTGATGCCAAAGCGGCTGAGTATTTTGATAATGCCACTGTGCTTGCAGATAACGAATTTGGTGAAGAATATTTAGATTTAGAAATTGCTATTCGTATAGTGCCAAGCTTTGATGCAGCCGTTGAGCACATTGCTCAATTTGGCTCAAATCATACCGAAGTTATCTGTACTAAAAACGAGGCTGCGGCAGAGTTATTCCAACGTAGTGTGGATGCATCGGTTGTTATGGTTAATGCGTCATCACGTTTCTCTGATGGCTCACAACTAGGTTTAGGCGCCGAGATTGGTATTGCAACGACTAAGCTGCATGCTTATGGTCCAATGGGGCTTGAGTCACTAACGACTGAGAAATATTTAGTTAATGGTGTTGGTCAAGTTCGCGAATAACTTACCCAACCTTATAAACGATATAAATGCCGAGCTTTTGCTCGGCATTTTTGATCTCGATTTAGCAAAATCAAACAACTAAGCAAACATAAAGATTAAAACAGGGCAAAAAATGATTAACAGAGAAATTTATTTAGAATATAAAACAAGTAAATTACTTAAAGGAGAGAGTAGGAAAGTGGTGGAGCTAAGCAGGATCGAACTGCTGACCTCCTGCGTGCAAGGCAGGCGCTCTCCCAGCTGAGCTATAGCCCCACATTCCTAATTTACATATAATGTAAATGCTTAAGTGCTGAGTCTCAAGCGGGGTGAACTTTAAATATTTTTACGATTTTGGTCAAGTATTTTTTCACAAATTTTTCCGTTTTAACTAATTTTTGTTAAACTCGAGCTCAATATTTACTAAAACGACAATACATAATGAAAAAATACGCGTTAGTTTTCATGATTTTCCTTTTTGGTTGTGCCAGTTCAGTAGATGAACCGCCCTACGAAATTAATAATAAACAATTTTATGACACCCTTGATGGGCAAGGTAACAAGCATTTTGCTTATGTGGTTTCTGTAAAGGCTAAAAGTCGTGAGCAAATTAATATCAATAAAAAACTAACCCGTAGTGATGTTCAGCGTTTTGCTGAGCAAGAGCATTTTGAAGAGTCGAGTGTTTTAAAATTACAATTAGAAGATCAAGCGGTAGAGTTTCTTAATAAAGAACTAGCACAGCGTAACTATTGTGCAGGTAAGCATGAAATAAACGAAGTACTATGGCGTGATTTAAGTGTGCAATTAAGAGGGCGTTGTTTGTAGTATGTTAGCGGATAAACAAAAATTAGCGGCGGTGTTAGCCCAACTAAATATAGAATATGACGTAATAGAACATCCAGCGCTATATGGCAGCTTAGATGCCGACGAGCTGATGGTGAATCGCCCTGGAACACGCTTAAAAAATCTATTTTTGCGAGATAACGAAGGTAAGCGCCATTTTTTAGTGATCACTGCGCATGATAAACAACTCGATTTAAAATCGTTGTCTAAACAGCAAGGCCTATCGCGCTTAGGGTTTGCCTCTAATGAGCGCTTGGCTAAGTACTTAAAGGTTGCACCTGGTTGTGTGTCAATGCTCAGCTTAATGAACGATAAGCAACGAGATGTAACGCTTTGGCTTGACCAAGATATTTGGTTTGGCGATTTATTTCATTGCCACCCGTTTGAAAATACCCAAACATGGTTATTAACTAAGCCTGATTTACTGCGTTTTTTTGACTTTACTGAGCATCAGCCGCGGGTGATGTTTTTGCCATCGCGCTGAGCCCACAAAATAAGCCCCAGTCCACACAAACACACAGCGAGTAATGTTGTCATAAACGCCGTTTGTCCATGAGCTTGATAAACCACCCCAGGTAATAACGAGCCCAGTGCGCCGCCGCTGTAATAAAATGATACATAGCATCCGTTGGTAACGCTTGGCGGTGCGTGACTGATTTTATTAACCAGTGGTGCCGCTGTGGAATGAATTACAAACATAGCGCCACAAAAGAGTGTGAATGCAATTAAAAACAACAACAGTGAATGACTCATTAATAATACAATACTGAGGTTATAAAACACGAATACCGCGGCCAACAATCGCCAGGCTGAAGTCATTTTTTTTAATAGCCAAGGAGTGAAAATAGAAGCCAAAGCACCCACCAAATAGCCACTATAAACAAAGCCAATGTCGCGCGTGTTATTAATTAAAAAGGTATTTTTTAAAATAAAAGGCAAGTAGTTTAATAATGCTGCAAAGCAAAAAAACATACAAAAAATGGCACCATAGAGCTTAAGTGCAGAGCCCTCTTTAAGTTGTTTTATATAATCTAATGGCGATAAAACCTCGGTTGATTTAACGAGATTAAAACGTTTATGGGGAATACTTAACGCTAGAATAATCAGCATGGCTGCTATTAGGTAATAAAAACTCTGCCACGACCAAACATCGCTAAAGAGCGCAGCCAATACTCGGCCAAAATAACCACCGACAATCGTACTACCTATATATAGCGTCATATTTTTTTGTAATGTATCGGCTTGATAACTCATACCAATATAACTGGTCATAGCGGTTAAAGCGGCAGGTAAAGTTAGCCCTTGTAAAAACCGAACAAGTAACAGTAGCTCAAAACTAGGAGCATAAATAAATAATAAGCAGCCGACACCGAGGAATAACATTGCAGTGCGTAAAATTAATAATGGGTTTCGCTTGGCTAAAAACAAACCATATACCAAAGGGGCAATGGCTAAAGGCAGCATAGTGGCCGTCATTAAGCTGCCCGCAACAGCAGGAGCAACATTAAATTCAGTAGCAAATAAACTTAATAATGGCTGTGGTGCGTATAAAACAAAAAAAATGAAAACAGAACAAAAGAGTAAGTGAGGTAAGCGCATCGACTGCCGTTAACATTGCTTATTAGTTGAGCTGCATTATATACAAAACTGCTAGGGTTTTCATAAATTAACCTTTATTGCGCTAAATCATGCTTTGTTTTCAGTAGTTTGTTAGATTAATACCAATAGCGCTGTTATTTACGCTCGTTGGTGATTAAAATAGCATTAATATTCGTTTTTAGTGGGAACACGCCATGGGGTCACTACAAGAGCAATTGCTCCAAGCTGGTTTAACAACATCACATAAAGCTAAAGTTGCTAAATCAGAAAAGCGCAAGCAACAGAAAAAGCAAAAGAAGGGAGCGACGAGCAACCCGAACGATTTACAAAAGCATATTCAGCAAACTAAGTTGGAGCAGCAGCAAAAAGCTGAAGAGCTCAATAAAGCGCGCCAAGAAGAATTAAAGCAGCGCGAACAAGTAGCGCGTGTGAAGCAAATTTTAGAGCATCATAATCAAGAGTCAATTCGCGGTGAGCGTACCTTTAACTTCACTTATGAAAATAAAGTGAAAGGGCTTGATGTGAATGAGCAAACGCAAAAGGCGCTCTCGGGCGGACGTTTAGCTATTTGTGTTTTAGAAGGTCAGTTTTACGTATTAGAAGATGAGCCTGCGCGTAAAGTGGCTGAGGTGGATGAAAAGTATATTGTGTTTCATGTTGAGCCTGAAAATAAAGCCAAAGATGAAGACGATCCGTATGCTGATTTTGAAGTGCCAGACGATCTTATTTGGTAAGCCTATTAAGTATCTGCTCAGTTAAAGCAAGCTAGTATGTGTTTTATGAGGGATACACGTATTTGTTCTGATTGATCGTCAAACCTTACCAAGGACGTATGCTTTTTAAAGATTTATTGACTACAATAATCACAACCGTTTTTTTTAACCGTAAAAAGAAGAGTAAATACAATGAGCAAGATAAAAACACTTTTATTAGGCGCGGGTATTGGTTTAGCCGCAAGTTTTTCATTTTCAGCAGCCGCTGCAGATGGCGCTGCACTTTACACAGCTAAAAATTGTCAAACATGTCATGGTGCAGAAGGTAAAGCACCTATTATGGCGATGTACCCTAAACTAAATGGCCAAAACAAAGAATATTTAGTAGCGCAAATGAAAGACATCAAGTCAGGCGCTCGTAACAACGGTATGTCTATGGCGATGAAAGCGATGGTTGCGACTGTGACTGATGAAGAATTTGAAGCGATTGCCGATTACCTATCAAAAGTACAATAATCGTTAACGCTAATTAAAAAGAGCCACACCTATGTGTGGCTTTTTTATTTGGTGATTGCCATCATGCAAATACTCATTTAGACTTCTAAACATCTACAATCACTAGCGCTATGCTGTGTTTTAAAAGGCTTGTTATGTTTGATTTACCCCAGCTCAATTTAAAAAATAAAGTATCAGAACAAGAGTGGCAACTACGTGTTGATTTAGCCGCATGTTATCGATTAGTTGACCATTTTCGTTGGGGGGATTTAATTTATACGCACCTTTCTGCTCGCCTACCGGGCACTGATCATTATTTAGTGAATGCCTTTGGCTTAACGTTTGATGAGATCACTGCATCTAACTTAGTCAAAGTAGATTTAAATGGCCGCATTATTGACGATACACCCTTTAATATTAACCCTGCAGGGTTCACTATTCACAGTGCCATTCACGAAGTACGTGAGGATGCACATTGCGTTATACACCTGCACACCAAAGAAACCATTGCGGTTGCAACACAAAAAGAAGGGCTGTTACCGTTAAGTCAGTATTCGATGTTTTCATTGCCGTCTCTGTCTTACCATGGCTATGAAGGTTTAGCGGTGAATGACGATGAACGTAAACGCCTGCAAACAGATTTAGGCACCACCAATCATATGCTATTGGTTAACCACGGCGGTTTAACAGTAGGCCCGACGGTAGGCGATGCGTTTATGCGCTTTTATGACCTTCAGCGTGCCTGTGAAATACAGTTAGCCATTCAATCAAGTGCGCAAGAAGCGACTGCTGTGCCTCAAGCTATTATTGATAACATTTATAACCAAGCGAACGTCGTTCACAGCGGCAGTACAGGGGGCCAGCTAGCATGGCCTGCCATGTTACGAAAAGCGTATCGTCTTGATCCTAGTTTTGCAAAATAACCCACTGAAGGTTAATAAGGAATTTTTATGAAAGTAAATCGCGTTGAAGTCTTTGATATTCATTGCCCTGATCGGCCTGCATGGACGCCGGTATTTGTTCGAATTCATACCGATGAAGGTATTAGCGGTGTGGGTGAAGCAGGTCTTGCGTACGATTTAGGTCACAGTGCCGCTGCTGCGATGATCAAAGAAATGGCCGATGCCTTTTTAATTGGCCATGACCCGTTTCAAACTGAAAAACTATGGTCGCGCATGTTACGTGAAAGTTTTTGGGGTTTAGGTGGTGGGCCGGTGGTTTACGCAGCAATGAGTGCGATTGATACGGCGCTTTGGGATATAAAAGGTAAAGCATTGGGTTTACCGGTTTATCAGTTGCTTGGCGGTAAAGTTAACGACAAGTTGCGTACTTATGCATCACAGCTGCAGTTTGACTGGGACAGTGAATTTAAAGCGCTGGTACAGCCACAAGAATATGCAGAAGCGGCACTAAAAGCGGTGGCGGAAGGTTACGATGCGGTAAAGGTCGATCCAATTCAATACGATAAAGACGGCAACACCTATTACGACCGCACAAATATTATTTCTCGTCCAGAAATGAAACTATACCGCGCTCGTATGCAGGCTATTCGTGAAGCCGTGGGTGACGAAGTAGATATTATTTTTGAATGTCATAGCTTACCAGGGGCGACATCGGCAATTCAAATTGGTGAAATTGCAGAAGAATTTGACTGTATGTATTTTGAAGAGCCGGTGAATTACCTAAACCATTCATTACATGCAAAAGTGGCTGATAAAGTGGCTGTGCCTATTGCAGGCGGCGAGCGCTTGTATAACCGCTGGGGTGTACGTCCTTATTTAGAAGATCAAAGTATTGATGTACTACAGCCAGATATCGGCTTATGTGGTGGCTTTACTGAAACTAAAAAAGTATGTGATTACGCTGATATTTTTGATGTGCGTATTCAGGCACACGTATGTGGTGGGCCGGTTGCAACGGCGGCATCATTGCACTTAGAAACAGCGATCCCTAACTTTTTAATTCACGAGCATCATACTTACGCGATTAAAAAGTGGAATAGAGAGCTATGCTTACAAGATCCACAACCTAAAAATGGCTTTTTTGAAGTATCTGAAGAACCAGGTCTTGGGATTGAGCTTAACGATGAAATTGTAATGCGCTCACAACGTGTAGAAATAAAATAGTTTACTCTGTGGAGGAATCGCCGGTAAGTGAGTTGTCACTTACCGGCTTTTTTATCGCTGTGGGTTTATTTTACAAAGTACTTGTTTTAGTTCAATGGTTGCTTTGCTATCAAGGTGGCGAACAAAACAGCGCTCTCCCTTAGTCACGAGCTCAAATTGATCTGGCATATTAAGTTGCTTGCCCATAATAGGGTTGCCCTGAGGATCTTTATGATTAAGTTGCTCAAGGGTAACTGTACTTGAGGTGACAAAAACATCGTCTGCTAATTGAACCTGCGAGCTATGCAGCAGCTGCGCAATTGCGTCGGCTACTTTAGCGCTATTAGGCTCAATTAGTAACGCATGTTGCAATTTAGGTGTGGGCTCTGAGCTTTGTGCTAAGCACCCACTTAAAAATAGCGAAATTGCAGTTATTGCTAATAAAATCTTCATTGCTTATCTCATGTTATCGCTAAGAATAATATTCTGTTTTAGTACAGTCTGAATTCGCGCGTCTTTTACTTCAGGCATATCGGTGGCGATAGTGGGCGCAAAACCGAGAACACTATTTATTGAGCTTGGGGCTGGGCAACTGCCGGTTGCTCTATAACTAAGTGCGGTATTAAGTAAGCCTTCACTTGCATCACCTAAGCGTTTGCTAAAGTCATCGGCAACAGCACAGCCTGCAATAAGTACGGGCTGGCGCGCATTATCAATGGTATTTTGCGGTGCAAAGCCATCTGAATATTCACCAAAACCTTTATTATTTTCGCCAGTAAATTGAATGGTAAAATAAGTAGTGTCGCAGTTATCGGTTGGGTAAAAGCCATACGGTTTACCACAGGTGCCAGCCCCTATCTGAATGATTTCAACATCGGCTCCGCGCAGCCCGTTAATTATAGCCTCACTGGCTGAGCAGGTACTGCTGGTGGTGAGTACAAATACCCGATCTAAATTTAACGTTGGTAATGGGGTGCCTGCAGCTATTGCAGGGTTATTTTCAAACCCGACAAAACGATTTGTAAAGGGCATGGGGGTCAGTGTTTGCCCTGTGATAGGGTTGGTATTGGGGTATTTATCGTTAAAAATAGTGCGTTCAAATATTTTGCCTTGGGTATTGTCACCTGCCACCATATAGCCTACTTGGCTGGCCATTTGTAACAAACCACCGCCGTTATAGCGCACATCAATGACTAAATCTTTAATGCTGCTGGCAGCGAGTTGGTTAAAGGCGTTGTAAAGCTGCGTTTCGGCTATCGCGTTGTGGCTATTAAATTGAAAGTAACCCACATCGCCGTTTGCTAAATCAGTACGTACGTTCATTACTGGTTGCGACTCGATATTTTGAGATGTGAGCGTAACAATGCGATTTTCATTAGTGCTGATATCCCTAAATACAAATTCGGTAACTTTACCTGTTTGTTCTGGGAATAAACCTGCGTTAATAATAGCTACCTCGCTTGATGAGGTCGTGTTAATAAAATCAACACCATCAACTTCTAAAAGCTCAAAGCCCCTAATAATATTTTGATTACTAGCAGGGGTATTTGGCTCTGTATAGCTAACAATTGCTTGGCGCGGCGCACTACCAGCGATTATTTTTATATTAAAGCCATAACCAAAGCTTAGGCCTGATTGATTTTGTCTTTGCCACTCATCGGTTGGCAAACTAAAGTGAAAGTTATCTTTTTTCGCACCCGACTCAGTCAATTGCTCCGTTTTTAAAGTATTAAAGTAATCAATGACGCCTGACGTTAATGCCGGATTAGTATCAATAATTTCGTCGTACCATAAGTAGGTTTCGTTACTCCAAGAGCGTAGCCAGTTTTTTTCATTAATTGCTTGGCATTGACCTTTAAATTGCCCTGAGTTAGCAAAAACACCAGAAGTCCAGCCACCGTTATTAGTTGTTGGGTTGGTCGCATTGTCGCTGCCCCCACCGCCACAACCTGTTAATAAAGCGGCTAGCGATAAAGAGAGTAATGTGTATTTAAAAGAAGATGAGTTAAGAATGGCCATACGCATGCTCGTTTTTTAAACTGTTGAGCTAAATATAGCGGTTTTTATTTAGAGTTGATAGAGGCGCGCAGCATTTTTGTAACTCAAATGTTGCCATGTAAGATCATCGCTACATAGGCTTCGATAATGTTGCCATAACTCATTGTAGTTAATGTTAATTTGGCACACGGGGAAGTTGCTGGCAAACATCACTCTTTGCATACCAAAATGCTTTAAAATATGTGTAAAACATTGGGTTTGCTGCTCGCTATTAAGCATGAGTAATTCAAAGCCTGAAAACTTCATCGCAACATTAGACTGTTGTGCGAGTAATTCAATGGCGCGTTGCCAGTTAGCAAGGTTGTGTGCAAGCCCTGCGTGATTAATGATGATTTGTAAGTCACTAACTTGGTTGGCATAAGAAATAAGTTGCTCGGTGATGTTGAGGTTTTCTATTTCAAATTGCGCTTCAAAATGCAGTTTTAAGTGGCTCAAGTGGCGCAGGTTATCGAGACAATGAGGGCTCAATAAGCGCGTGGCATCATGACCTTCAGTGATATCTCTAATGCCGATAAGGGATGAATGTTTTAGATATTTAAGTGCTAGTTTAAATGCGTTATTTGGCTGGTTAATTGTTGCAAAGCTAATCGCTTTGTAAGGTAGCCTTTTTATATGCTTTGCTAACCAGTTTAATTCATTAATAGGTTGCTCATTATCAAAGCCAGCTTCTATATGCACTAAACCAACGAGTTCAAAGTCCGTACTTTTGATTAGTTCAGCAACGCTAATCGGTTGTTTTATTTTATCTAAGTTAGGCCAAGCGGGTGGGTTAGCACCTTGCAGCCAGGTGTATTGACCCTCCAGCAAATTAAAAAAATGCACATGCGGGTCAATAATTTTAGTACTCATTGCGCTGTGTAACCGCCATCAATGCGTTGCAAACTGCCGGTAATAAAGCTGGCTTCTGGACTTACTAAAAAGTTTACCAGTGCTGCAACTTCATCGGCTTGGCCTAAACGATTAAGTGGTTGTAAAGCAGCTTCTTCGGCAACAATATCTGCCTTATTTGCGCCACTTTTTTTGCAGTATGCATCAATCGCATTATGAAATAACGGTGTTTCTATGGTGCCAGGACACACGGCATTAGTGCGAATATTAAAGCTTGCGTAATCTAAGGCGGTGGTTTTAGCCATCGAAGCCAGTGCATGTTTAGTCAGGTTATAAGCAAATGAATTTTGTTTGCCAATAATGGCCTGATCTGAGGCAATTAACACAATAGCGCCATCTTGCTGTGCTTTCATGGCTGGTAATACGCTTTGTATAGCCGCGTACGCACCTTTAACATTCAGTGCCATTAACGCATCGAATGTCGCTTCATCGGTTTGCTCAATTGTGGCACTTAGGTGCTTGCCAGCATTTGAAACAAGTACATCAATGCGTTGTGTTTTTTCAATAATAGCCTGTATACACTGGCGTACGGCGGTTACATTACTAACATCACATTGATGAAAAACACCACTCTCACTGGGTTCAATATCTAGGTTATGAACCTGATAGCCGCTCGTTAATAATCGCTGAACCACAGCAAAGCCTATGCCTTTAGAGCCACCGGTTACTATTGCAACTTTTGACATACTTGTTCCTTTAATTAGCAATTAATGTGCGTGGCCGCAACCACCTTCAGCATGAACATGGCCGTGAGAAATCTCTTCGTTTGTTGCTTCTCGAACTGAGACAACCTCAACATCAAAAGTCAGTGTTTTACCAGCAAATGGGTGGTTTAAATCACAATCAGCATTAAAGCGGCCTACTTTTACAATGGTTACTTGGTGGCGACCTTGGTTTGATTGCACCATAGCAGTCATGCCTGGTTTCCATACTTTTACATCACCTTGAAGGTGCTTAAGCGGAATGCGCTGAATTAAGTCATCAACACGCTCACCGTATGATTCACTTGGAGATAACGTAACGCTAAATTTATCACCAGCGGCTTTACCTTCAAGTGCGGTTTCTAAACCTGGAAGCATGCCTTTGCTGCCGTGAATATAACTTAATGGCGCGTCGTTTAGGCTGCTTTCGATTTGTTCACCCGCTTCGCTTAGGGTGTAATGAAATTCAACGGCCGAATTTTTACTGATTTGCATGCTTGTCTCTTTGAGTTTTAAATTAATTAAAGGCAATTTTACGCGAAATACTGCGCTTTAGAAACTTAACGTGGATGATTTAATGTATTTTGTAAGTCGAGTAACAGGTCTTTTTTCGCCGGTGTAGTTTTAGGTGTCGCGGCTTGAGGTATAAATAAAACCAACTGAGTCCCAGGTTTTAATACGCTTGAGGCAGATAATTTATTCCAACGCGCTAAATCGCTATGAGCAACGCCGTATAACTGACTTATATTCCAAAGGTTATCACCGGGTTTTACGTGGTAATCTACCTCGATGGTTGGAATGATTTGCTCTTTTTGTTCTAGATAAGGGCTTATTTTATAGTTAATAGTGAGCGACTCAGGCAAAGTTTGCGGCTCCCCTAAAATAAGCTTTTCGCCAACGCCAATAAAGTTATTTTTCTTATTATTGAGCTGTTTTAATACTTCTAAAGGCAAGCCAAAATGCCTAGCAATACCGTACAGCGTGTCATTTTTCTTAACGATGTATTCGCCTGCAAAATTGGCTTTAAAAAAGCGGTTTTTTAATAAAGCTTGTTGCTCTATAGGTAATAACAGAGTGTGCGGTCCATGGGGAGAGCTTTGATTTTTTAAATAACCCCGATTAAGGGCATGCAGTTGTTTGGCGCCCATGCCAGAGAGCTTGGCCATAACTGAAAAATCAAACTGTTTTGCCACATTTAGTGAGGTAGTCAGTGCTTTATAAGGAAGCTTTGGCCGTTTAAAATTTGCCTTAGGGTGTTTCACTAAATAGCTCAGTGCTAATAGTTTTGGTACATAGTCTGCGGTTTCTTTTGGCAGTGTTAGTGCCCAAAAGTCAGTTGATTTACCTCGTTTTTGATTGCGTTTTATAGCGCGCTTAACTCGGCCTTCACCGGTATTATAGGCCGCAAGTGCATGTAGCCAATTACCATCAAAACGTTTATGTAAATAGCTTAAATAATCAAGTGCCGCATCGGTTGAGGCTAATACATCCTGGCGTCCGTCATACCATTGATCTGATTTAACCCCAAAATGATGCGCGGTTGCTGCAACGAGTTGCCACACTCCCACAGCGTGCTCGCTTGAGCGTGCGGTAGGTCTAAAGCCACTTTCTACAAACGGTAATAAGGCGAGCTCCATCGGCAAGCGCTTTTGCTCAACTTTTTTTACAATATGGTATAAAAAAGGCGCTGCACGTCGAGACACTATTTTTAAATAATTAGGCTGTTTTAAATACCAGTTAATGCGTTTTTTTAACGCCTGATTTTGCTCAACCGGTAAATGTAAGTTATCAGCAATATGTGCCCATAACTCTGTGGGTTGAGCTATTTCAGGGGCTTTGGCTGTGGCTTTTTTATTAATGACTTTGTGAGTGTTTTTAGAGGTCGGCGTATTTGATAATGCCGGTTTTGACTCTACAGGTGTGGGAACTGCAGGCGCAATGATCTCTGGCTGAGTGGTTTTACAGCTGCATAGCAATACAATGGCAAAGCATAAGATCAAGTGACGCATTTTGTTCCTTTTTAAAAAATATATTTCCATATTTTAACACAATCCATTGTGTTCAGTTATTGACTGTTTTTAGCGCGAAGTAATCCCGATTGCAAAAATAAGTGACTTGATTTTATATCAAGTGGTTCTTGTTGATAAGGTTTTAGTGCCTCACTAGGGAAGTTTTTTTGTAATTGCTCAATACTGGCTTCAGAGTTGTTTTTAACATGCTCCGTAATTGCTTCTAAAAACGTGAGTGACTGTTTTAGTTTAACTTTATTGACTAAATCGCCATGTCCAGGAATAAAAAGTGACAGCGTATTATTATTTATATATTTTTTTAATAAGCGTTGCCATTGCTTAAGCTCGCCATGCCCAGGGTAAGGTAACCAATCGATGATATCACCACCAATTAAGGTTTTACCTTTGTCGGCAAGTAGTGTTAGATCGCCATTGGTATGTGCCTGATGCGGGTTTATAGTGAGTGTATAGCCACCTAAATCTAACGTTTTAGATTCACTAATACTCATTTTTGGTGGTGTTAATTGATAGTCTTGCCAGCGAAATAAGCGCTTTTTAGCGCGGGTAAGCTTTTCTCGCCATTGAACTTGCTCAGCATCGGGTAAGGTGGCTAATCGTTGATAGCTCAGCTCAATGCTTTTCTCGAATCCCTCTAGCTTGTCTGTTAAGGCTTGCTGGTAAAGCGAAAAGTCGTTAGCGACTTGTTGATGAGTAATAAGTTTTGCGTCTGGGAAGTAATGCTGCATAGCCGCCATCCCCAGTAAGTGATCGTCATGAAAGTGGGTTGCAACTAAATAACACAAAGGCGTCTTTAGACGTTGTTTTAGCTCGGTTACCAGTTGTTCTACCACCGCAAAGTTACCACTGGCATCAACGAGTAATGCACATTCACTGCCTTCAATTAATACTTGGTTAGAATCGTAAAAACGAAGTCTTTCAGGTTGCTTAAGAAATTGAATATTAGCTGACAACGGTTGCCACTCAATTGCTGCCTCGCTTTTTGTTTGCATAAGCAAGCAAATTAAAGGCAGTAAGCACTTACCTATTTTTTGAGTTTTACTTAAAAATGGTTGCATCTTTATTTCTAGCTGTATTTTTGACGGTAAAAACAATAAAAGCGCAAGATGCGCTTTTATTTAGTGTGCTCAGAGTTCGAGCTTAAGTATTGACTCAATTTATCAATCAGTTGATCTTGATATTCAAGCTCAACTGATTTTTGAGTTTTCGCTTCAAGCAATTCGTGGCTTAAATTTAAGGCAGCCATAAGTAATGCTTTTTGATCGTTTCTGACTGTTGAACGTTGTTTCATTTGTTCAACTAAATCATTCAGATTTTTGGCGGCCGCTTTTAGTGCCTCTTCTTGCCCCGCAGGACAAGCAAATTGCTGCTCTTTACCAAGCAATTCAACAGTGACTCGCTGGTTTTGCAGCTCAGACATTAGCTTGCCTGTTGCGCGCTTTGTAATTTATCTAACAATGATGACAAGGTGGTACTTGCATCTTTTTGTTTTTCTTCATTTTCAAGGGCTTCTAACTGCAATAACTCATTTTCATCAAGTAGCTTGCTGTTTTGCTCTTTAAGCTCTGTAATATCAGTTTGTAACTGATTATTACGGGTAATTAGTTGGTCGATCAGTTGTTCGAGTTGTTGAAGAGTGTTGTTGTTCATAAATGCGCTCATATAACTGTAATTAATGTCATGCAAATGTAAAGCAAAGTGTGTTTATTTGCCAGCATTTACGCTGGTTTTAGGTGATTTTTATTCTATGTTAAGGGATAATTCACGCTATTGGCTTTTTCATTCAGAAGCGGTTCACGTAAACCCCCGCTTTTGCTGGTATCGACTGTCAAAGTAGTGTGCTTATGGTTCACTGATTTTATTAAATAGCGTATGGTGAAAATAAATAATGCTTAGTTACAGACACTCCTTTCATGCGGGTAACCCTGCTGATGTACTTAAACATTTAGTGTTAGCGCAAGTACTGGGTTATCAAACAATTAAAGATAAGCCGCTTGACTATATTGATACGCATTCGGGGGCTGGTTTTTTTGAGCTTGCTGCACCTGACGCGCAAAAAACCCAAGAGTACCAAGATGGCATTGAAAAACTGTGGCAATATACTAGCCAACACAGTGCCTTAAATGACTACATTGAGCTAATAAAATCATTTAATGAGAGCGCATCGCTGGCGTTTTACCCAGGCTCACCAAAAATAGCCGAGCACTTTTTACGCCGTCAAGATAAGGGCTGGTTTTTTGAGCTGCATCCGCGAGATTTAGTCTTACTTGAAGAAAACATGCAAGGTAAGCGCTCTATTCGTGTACGCGGCGAAAATGGATTTGCAGGCTTAATTGGTTTGTTACCGCCAGCTTCGCGCAGAGCCTGTGTGTTAATAGACCCACCTTATGAAATAAAAGACGATTACAATACGGTAGTACAAACCATTGTTAAAGCGCATCAACGCTTTGCAACAGGGACTTACATGATCTGGTATCCGGTTGTGGACAGAGAACGTATTGATAATATGGAGCAGGGTTTAATTGACGCGGGAATTAGAAATATTCAATTATTTGAATTAGGTACCGAAGCCGATACTGATGTACATGGTATGACTGCCTCTGGAATGATAGTGATAAATCCACCCTGGAAATTAAAACAAGCAATGGATGACGTGCTACCTGAACTAGTAAGTTTGTTGAGTAAGCCAAGTGGCTTTTATCGCAGCGAGCAGTTAGTTGCCGAATAAAAATAAATAAGCCCAGTTTAACTGGGCTTTATCGTGATCTGCTTAGGTGCGGAGTATTGTTACGCTTAGTTAAAAGTAAACAGCGTTAAAGGTTGCAAGTTGCTTGCCTGCCTCATTTTGTAATACTAATTTTTCACCGTTAATTTGCCATTGCGTTGCTGCTTGCAGCACACCCGCCATGGCGCTTTCTTGTTCCATATTTTCATGACACATTTTTTGCGTGGTAGCTAACTGCGTAAAAGTAACCGTTTGCTTCGATACTTCATAACCGCCATTAAAGTTATTGCACCCTAAAAAACCGTGCACAGTGTTGTCACTATTAAATTGAATAAATGGCTCTTTAGTATTCACTTCAACGGGATTGCCGTCGATTGAAACGGTTTTGAAGTAGGTATTTACTAAGTCAACGTCTGGCTTTGGCGCTACTTTTGAAACAATAATTTCTAAAGGCTCTGATGAGGCCGTATTAGCAAAAGGCGAGTTACTTGTTGTGCTGGTGTATAGTAAGTTTCCTTGATTATTAATGGTTGCGCGCACGCTGTAGCGATGGGCTGGATCAATTTTTTCAAGGTTGTATTCAAGCTCTACTTTATACGGAGGTGCGCCTACTAAATCAATTACCTGCTCAGAAATAACGGTTGCTGCTACATCCATTTTTGACACATCAACCAAGGTAATGGTTAGCTGTGAATTAGGCGCTAATAGGCTGCGATCTAGGTAGCTAACTTGTACTGGTAGAAAGGCTGTTGTTTGTTTCACAGCACTATTTTGCTGTGTGGTGTCATCGTTACATGCGCTAAGCATAAGAGTGCCACTTGCTAAAAAACATAGGCCTGCAACCGACTTTAAGATTGCGTTTGGCTTTGGTGAGAACATAACAGTTCCTAGATATAATTACGGATATAAACAATAGCATACGGCTAAGTTACTTAATCATCGCTTAACTTGTAAATACAGCCAATACAGAAAGTTGAGATATAAAAAAAGACGCTAGGCGCCTTGATTCGTTACTTATTTTTTAACGTATTTAGTTAAAATTACAATACGTTGTCCATCAACACGCCCTTCAATATGTTCTGGGTTGCTGGTTAAGCCAATATTGCGCACAGCAGTACCGCGCTTTGCCGTTAAGCTGCTACCTTTCACATCTAAGTCTTTTATTAAGGTGACGGTATCGCCAGCTTGTAGCACTACGCCATTACTATCAATGTGTTTAATATCATCATCTTCAGCAAGCGCTTGCTGAGCCCATGTTAATGTGTCTTCTTCAAGGTAAATCATATCAAGTGCGTCTTGTGCCCAGCCATTATCGGCTGCTAGTCGTATCAGCATGCGATAAGCAACAACTTGTACCGCCGGTGTTTGGCTCCACATGCTGTCATTTAAACAATGCCAATGAGTAGGAGTTAAATCGCGGGTGCCCTCAATTTGATCTTTACATGTTTGACAGGTGTAAATGCATTTATCTGAATGAGCTTCGGTAACTGGAGGTACTTCGTATACAGTTAAGTTATCTGTTGCTGCGCAGAGTTCACATTTATTGTTGCTACGCTCTATTAAGGCTTGTTCAATGCTCATATTAGGGGCTCTTGAGAGTTTATAAAAAATTTATAAACACATTATACCTTATAACCATAACCTTTGGGTATGCTCAGAGCGGCTGATAGCAGCAAAACCTTATAAAAAATAAGGTTAATAAAGGTTTTTTATTTTATGAATATAAATTGTAACTCTTCACCAAGACAAACTATTTTCTAAGGATCATTTTTAGCTATTTGCTGATCCTGCCAGTATGCCAAGCTAGAGCGATTACCCTATCGCTCTAGCTTTAATGAATTTAAACAGCATAAATATCACTGAAATAGTTGAGCAAACTAAAATTCAGTTACAAGAAGATAAAACACTCAGTGGCACTGGTAAAGTCATCGGGCGCAGAAGGTATCATCAAAGCGGCATTACAAAACCCGCATCAAACTTTGCATGTTGATGAGACTGGCATTAATATTGGCGGTAAACGGTGATGGCTTCATGGTGCATCAACGACTTGGTGGACTTATTTTTATCCTCATGAAAAAAGAGGAAAAATAGCGATGGATGAGGGCGGTATTTTACCGCACTTTACCGGTGTGCTATGCCATGACCATTGGAAGCCATATTATCAATATACCCAATGCCAACATGCATTATGTAATGCTCACCACATCCGAGAATTAGAAAGGGCTTGGGAGCAAGACGGCATGCAATGGGCGAAGGATATGCAAACCTTACTTAAAGAAATGAATAAAGCTCAAATAGATAATCCCGACCTAGATAAAGGGGCTAAACAGAAATATCGTGATCAATATCAAAAAATATTGCTTCAAGGTGACGTTAAATGTCCACCACCAGATAAAAATAGTCGAGTGAAAGGTCAGCGAGGCCGATTAAAGCGAACCCAATCCCGAGTATTATTGGAACGACTAAGAGATTATCAAGATGATGTTTTACGTTTCATGATGAGAACTGGCGTGCCATTTACCAACAACCAAGGCGAGAATGATATTAGGATGACCAAGGTTCATCAAAAAATACCGGGGTGTTTTAGAAGTAGGCAAGGAGCTGAAATGTTCTGCTTGCTGAGAAGCTATTTATCGACTTGCAAAAAACAATATGTATCTGTAAGCCTAGCCCTTGAGTTATTATTCAAAAATCAGCTGCCTGATATATTCATTTCAGATGAGGCTGAATAGTTACAAAAGCTTTTTATTTTAGGCTTAGTTGCTTGTTTTATATTCGAATTAAAATTGCAGCAAGTCTTTAAAGTTTCACTATACTGGTTAGGTATAACAATAAAATAACGTTTACATCACTGCAAAACAGGAAGGGTAATGCCAAATAATCCAGACGTAAAAAATTCATCTATTTTGGTCACTCAATATATTGCTAGGCAACCCATTTTTCATGCAGATAGAAGCATTTTTGCCTTTGAGTTACTTTATCGCGATTCAGTTAATAATGCCTTTCCTGCGGGAACAACCGACGGGCAGGCCACTGGGCGACTTTTTTTTAATGCGTTAATGCTGGTTGGGGTGGAAAAGCTGGCGCTTAATCAGACCGTGTTTATAAACCTATCTAGCGAAGGGCTTTTAGAGGATTTACCTACATTATTGCAGCCTGAAAATACTGTAATTGAAATTGTTGAGCGTACTGAAAATATCGAGCTTGTTACTCAACGAGTAACTGAGCTAAAAAAAGCAGGGTATGTATTTGCGTTAGATGATTATGACGCGCATAAAAAATGGCAACCTTTGCTCAATTTGGTTGATTATATAAAGCTTGAAGTAGAAGAGCCTATAATAAAAACCACCATGCTACTTAAAAAGCTCAAACGCAATCACCCTGAGGTTAAAATAGTGGTAGAGCGAATTGAAACCTATGACGAATTTAGGCAGCTTAAAGAGGCAGGGTGCGATTACTTTCAAGGATTCTTTTTTGCACAGCCAGAAATGCTCAGTTACGGTAATGTTGAGCCGTTAAAAATGGCGGTTTTTGATTTATTGCGCTGCACATCTCGTCCTGACTTGGATTTTAATGAAATTAATCAACGTATTTCTAAAGATGTGGGTTTAACCGCACGTGTTCTCAAACTAGTTAATGCTCGCTCTGCTAATAAAAATTTAGTGATTACGTCAATTCCACAAGCGGTTGTGTATTTAGGGGAAGATTCTATTAGAAAGTTTGTACGAGTACTGGTGCTGAGCGAACTTGGCTCAGACAAGCCTAGTGAACTTACTCGTTTAGGCTTATGTCGAGCGCAGTTTATGCAAATAATTTTAGAGCCTGGCGGAAAGATTATTGCAGAGCAAGGTTATTTAGTCGGCTTGATGTCGGTGCTTGATGCTATTTTAGATATGGAACTGGAAGCTATTGCCAAAGAGTTTAGTTTAGGGGCTGAATTATCTGGTGCACTTTTAAGTTTTGAAGGCATGATGGGTAATTCATTGCATTTAGTCAAAGCGGTAGAAGAAGATAACTGGCAAATGGCTAAAAAGTTGTTAGAAACTATTCGCCCAGCCTCGAATATTGAGACCGTATTTAGCGCCATGTTGGATGCACGCCAGTATGCGGATGAGTTATTAGCCACCATTATTGAACAAGACTAACGCAAAGCGTTTGGGTATGATTGGCACATATTGATTTTACTTAGTACAACAGCATGCGTTTATTTTTACCTATCACGACTATTTTAATAGCCTTAGCTTTATTAATCCCCGGGGTGACTCAGCCAGTGCTGAGTATGGAAGGCAAAATTGATAAATCTAAACTTGCTCAAGCCGGTATTGAAATGCTGGCAGATGAAGGAAATCAAAACACCCGCAATATGCTAATGATGATCTCGAGTATGTTGGGATTAGACAAACTTGAAGGCGAGATCAGCGCTTATCAAAAAACGCGCAGTATTTGGGGCACCGTCAACGAACTGGCCGATAACAAAAACTACTTAGTGGCGATATTAGTGGCGTTTTTTTCAATAGTGATCCCAACAATTAAGCTGCTACTTCAATTGTTTTATTGTGCACTGAAGGAGACTTCATTTAAGTACAAGCTTGGTAAAGTGATAATTGGCTTAAGTAAATGGAGTATGGTGGATGTGTTTGTTATTGCATTAATCGTGGCTTACATGGCTGGTAATGCAAACGCGAACTCAGAAGACTTACTAAATATGCATGCTGAGTTTGGTACTGGTTTTTGGTATTTTACCGGCTATTGCCTGTTCGCTATTGCGGCTAGTAGCTTGATAAAGCCAGTGGTAAAAACCAGTTAATTATTGAGTTTTAAACGCAGTTACCATAAACTTTAAATGTCTATTTATTATTAGGTTAATTCATTGTAACGTATTTACTGTATTTTACTCACGCTAACTTTGTTACTCACTTTTGTGGGTCAAGCCGTTGCGTCTGTATCTATGGTATGTGATGTGCCGCATATGAACATGGCAACCCATGCATCGATGCAGCATAGTGAAATGGCGATGAGTGACGACACTGATACAACAACCATGTCTATGGATTGCTGTAGTGAGCAAAGCACGTTAAGTCAAGATTGCAGTTGCCCGATGAGTGCTTGTAATTCGCATTCGGCCTTGCATGTAAACTCGCTATTTATAGCTTCCAAATTACCCCCTGAAAAAGTGCACCTTGCTGTCATGCAGCGCAAACCTAATTTTGCACGATCTCTTTATCGCCCTCCTATGCCTGCATAACCGCAGGATAGGTGTGTTTAAAATCTAGTCATTTAGCTTTTTGTCATCTATCTGCTTAAAAAATTAATCGTTTTTTATTTTTGAATTTTAAGTGGAGCAAGTGATGAATCACTTCGCAGTATTAAAAGCTGTTTTTGTGAGCAGCTTATTGAGCATTAGTCTCTCTGTACACAGTGCTGAACTGAGTTTAAATGAGGCAATTAACTATGCCTTAAACCATGAGCCTTGGCTTAAAGCCAGCAAACAAAAACAAACATCAATTGAAGCAAAAAGTATTGCCGCAGGTACCTTACCTGATCCGGTACTCACGCTAGGGTTAATGAACTTACCCACTAATGGTTTTGCTTTTGATCAAGAGAATATGACCCAATTTAAAGTAGGAATTAGCCAATCGTTAAGCCGAGGCGATAGTTTAGCATTGCAGCAAAAAGCACTGTCTCAGTCGGCTGCGGCAGAGCCTTGGATTCGTAAAGATAGGCTCGCGCAGGTAAAAACCACAGTGACCGAGTCATGGCTCAATGCGTTCAGAGCGCAGCGAACTATTGCACTTATTGAGCAGGACAAAGCCTTGTTTACTCAGCTAATCGATATTACCGAATCAAGTTATGTAAGCTCGGTGGGTAAAACACGCCAGCAAGATATTATTCGTGCGCAATTAGAGCTAACCCGCCTTGAAGATAAACTAATGCAACTTGATCAACAGCTTAAAGGTGCTAAAAAGCGGTTAACACAATGGTTGCCCATCGACATGCTAAGCCAGCCTGTTGGTGAGGACTTTTCACAGGTTTCAGCGTTAAAAAACTACACGGAGTTAGAGTTTCAGCAATTAATGGCATTGCTATTAAAGCACCCCGCTATTATGGCGATTGATAATGCAATAGAGGCAAAGCAAACTCAAATCAGTGTGGCTGAGCAAGGCTATAAACCGCAAATTGGTGTGAATATGGGATATGGTTATCGTGATGATATGCCAATGGGGGGCTCGCGAGCAGACCTTTTCTCTGTGGGAGTGAGTATCGATTTACCGCTATTTACCGACAATCGCCAAGATCAACTCGTTAATGCCGCGATTGCTGATAGCGAAGAAGCAAAAACTCAAAAATTAATTGCCCTTAAAAAGCTACAAGGAATGTATTTTAAGGAAGTCAGCCAATTAACACGATTAAGTCAGCGAGCAGCGCTCTATAAAACTAAATTATTGCCGCAAATGGCCGAGCAATCCCAAGCGACCCTTAATGCTTTTACCCGCGATGATGGTAATTTTTCGGATGTGATGCAAGCGCGGATCAGCGAATTAAATGCCAAAATAGACGCACTTAATATTCACGTTGATCAAAAAATTATTATTGCACGGTTAAATTATTACGCCAGTGCTGATGACGCCAGCTTAAAGAACTTAACACAGCAGGAGCTAACCTATGAATACTAATTTAAAATTGTCATTGGTGGCTATATGCAGTGCAGCGCTGACGGCCGGGGTGTTATTGAGCTTGCCAGCTGAGCACACTATGCCAAGCGATAACAAAACCAGTAGTAAAAAAGAGCCGCTTTATTGGGTGGCACCAATGGACAGTAATTATCGTCGTGATGAACCGGGTTTATCACCTATGGGTATGGATTTAGTGCCTGTTTATGAAGAGTCAGACAGTGGTGAAAATGAAGGCCCCGGCAGTGTTAAAATTTCACCTACCGTGATTAATAACTTAGGTGTACGCACGGCACCGGTGGAGTTTGCAGTGCTGGAAAATGAAGTCAACACGGTAGGCTATGTACAATATAACCAAGATCAGCTCATTCATATTCACCCGCGGGTAGAGGGCTGGGTAGAGACATTGTATGTGAAGGCCGCGGGCGATCAGGTTAAACAAGATGAGCCACTTTATACCTTGTATTCACCGCAATTAGTCAATGCCCAAGAAGAGTTTGTTTTAGCGTTAAAGCGCAATAATCCGGTGTTAATTCGTGCGGCTAAAGCACGTTTAAAATCGCTTAATGTGTCTGAGGGTTTTATTTCACGCTTACAAAAAAGTCAGCAAGTGCTACAAAATATTACTTTTTATTCTCGCCAAGGTGGCGTTGTTGATGAGCTTAATATTCGTGAAGGGTTTTACGTTAAACCAGATACATCAATGATGAGTATTGCTCAGCTTGATGAAGTGTGGGTTGAGGCTGAGGTATTTGAACGCCAAGCTGAGCTGATCCGTGTTGGCTTACCGGTAACCATGACACTCGATTATTTAAGTGGTCAACGTTGGCAAGGGCAAGTTGATTATATTTACCCTACTTTAGATGCTAAAAATCGTACTTTACGAGTGCGTTTGCGCTTTAATAACCAAGGTCACCAGTTAAAACCAAATATGTTTGCGCAAGTGAGTATTCATAGCCAAAAAGCTGAAAAGCAGTTAATTGTGCCTAAAGAGGCGGTTATTCGCACTGGTAGCCAAAACCGCATTGTAATTGCGCTTGGTGAGGGGCGTTTTAAATCGGTTGAAGTAACCTTAGGGCGAAGCGATGCGACTCATACTGAGATTTTATCGGGTGTTATGGCAGAAGATGAAGTGGTTACTTCTGCGCAGTTTTTAATTGATTCAGAGTCGAGTAAAAGCTCTGACTTTAAGCGTATGCAAGCACCTTCGCACAGCACAATGACAATGAGTGATAGTGCCCCAAGTATGGCTACTGTGAATGGAGTGATTAATAGCATAGACCCTAGCACGCGAGTTATGAATATTAGTCGTGAGGCGATTGAAAAGTGGGGGCGCGGACCTGCAACTATGGACTTTGTGTTAGCAAAAAATGTAACCATTGAGGCGTTTAAGCTAAATGATGAAGTTACATTTACCTTTAGTATTGAGCAAGGTGAGTTTGTGATCCATACAATGACTTCTGTGCATGCTATGCACAGTCAGCACGAGTAGGAGTGGTTATGATTACAGCAATTATTCGCTGGTCTGTTGTAAATCGTTTTTTTGTACTGTTACTGACCGCTATATTGATTGGTGGCGGCTTGTATGCTGTAAAAAACACCCCAGTAGATGCCTTACCCGATTTATCTGATGTACAGGTTATTGTTAAAACATCTTACCCTGGGCAAGCGCCGCAAGTAGTGCAAGATCAGGTTACATTTCCTATAACCACGGCGATGTTATCGGTACCAGGGGCGCAAACAGTACGCGGTTTTTCGTTTTTTGGTGACTCCTATGTGTACGTTATTTTTGACGAAGACACCGATTTATACTGGGCACGAAGTCGTGTTCAAGAATATTTAAGTCAAGTATCTGCGCGTTTACCTAATACGGCAATTGCAGAGCTAGGCCCCGATGCCACAGGAGTTGGTTGGGTGTATTTATATGCACTCACTGATACCACAGGTAAGCACGATATTAGTCAGCTACGCAGTTTACAAGATTGGTTTTTAAAGTTTGAACTGCAAACTGTGCCCGGTGTATCCGAATTAGCATCGGTAGGTGGCATGGTGAAACAATACCAAGTTAACGTACAGCCCGATAAGTTACGTGCCTATGGTATTCCGCTAAGCCTTATTCAAACTGCCATTAAGCAAGGCAACCAAGAAATGGGGGCATCAGTTGTTGAAATGGCAGAGGCCGAATACATGGTTACCAGCACTGGTTATGTAAAAAGTGGGCTGATTTAGAAGCTATTCCTTTAGGTATAAACGCTAACGGTACTGCACTACAGTTACGTGATGTTGCTAATGTGCGTTTAGGTCCTCAAATGCGCCGTGGTGTTGCCGAGCTTAACGGCGAAGGCGAGGTGGCTGGTGGCGTAGTAGTGATGCGCTTTGGTGAAAACGCGCAAAAAACCATAGAGCTCGTCAAAGCTAAATTGGAGTCACTTAAAAAAGGCCTGCCTGAGGGGGTTGAAATTGTACCTGTGTACGATCGCTCTCATTTAATAAAAGACGCTATTGATAACCTTACCTCTAAACTGATGGAAGAGCTGATTGTAGTGGCATTAGTGTGCGTGGTGTTTTTATTCCATGTACGCTCATCGTTGGTGGCTATTATTACCTTGCCTTTAGGCATACTCACCGCCTTTATTATCATGTATTGGCAAGGGATTAATGCCAATATCATGTCATTAGGCGGGATTGCTATAGCGATAGGTGCCATGACAGATGGTGCGATTGTGATGATTGAAAACATGCACAAACACATGGAGAAAAAGCCGCTAACAAATGAAAACCGCTGGCAAGTGGTGATTGATTCTGCCAGTGAAGTAGGGCCTGCATTATTTTTTAGCTTATTAATCATTACAGTTAGCTTTATGCCGGTGTTTATTTTAGAAGCTCAAGAAGGGCGAATGTTTGCGCCATTAGCGTACACAAAAACCTATGCAATGGCGGCTTCTGCCGGCTTAGCAATTACCTTAGTACCCGTACTGATGGGGTACTTTATTCGCGGTAAGGTGATATCTGAAAATAAAAATCCGGTAAACCGTTTACTGGTAAATAGTTATAAGCCACTGTTAAATATGGTCTTAAAGTTCCCCAAAAGCACCTTGTTGGTGGCACTGATTATTACTTTAGTGGGCCTTTATCCGGTAAATAAAATAGGCAGTGAGTTTATTCCACCTCTTGATGAGGGGGATTTAATGTATATGCCAACCACTTACCCTGGGATTTCTATTGGTAAAGCGCGCGAGCTATTACAGCAATCCGATAAGCTGATTGCCACTGTGCCCGAGGTAAAAACCGTATTTGGTAAAATTGGACGAGCGGAAACGGCAACCGATCCGGCACCACTGACCATGATTGAAACCTTTATACAGTTTAAGCCTAAAGATCAATGGCGCGAGGGCATGACCACCGAAAAGCTCAAACAAGAGCTGGATGCTTTAGTAAAGTTCCCAGGACTCACAAACGCTTGGGTAATGCCTATTAAAACGCGAATAGATATGCTGGCTACAGGGATTAAAACCCCAGTGGGTATAAAAGTCGCGGGGCCTAATTTGAATGAAATTCAAAAAATAGGTCAACAAATAGAGGCACTGCTTAAAGACTTTCCCGGTACGGCGTCGGTTTACTCAGAGCGAGTAGCGGGTGGGCGTTATATTAAGGTCGATATTAACCGCGAAAAAGCAGCGCGTTATAGTTTAAATATTGCAGATGTGCAGCAAGTGGTCGCAACCGCCATTGGGGGAATGAACGTGACTGAAACGGTTGAGGGTCAAGAGCGATACCCAGTTAATATTCGTTATCCGCAAGCGTATCGTGATTCGCCAGAGGAGTTAATGCTACTGCCTATTGTAACCCCTGCTGGGCAACGTATTGCACTTGCCGACGTGGCTGATGTATACATTAGCGATGGCCCTCCTGGCATAAAAAGTGAAAATGCCCGTTTAAATGGCTGGAGCTTTATTGATATTAAAGATACTGACATTGGCAGCTATGTAGAAAGTGCTCAGCAGTTACTAAACGAGCAGCTAATTTTACCCGCAGGGTATTCTATAACTTGGGCAGGGCAATACGAATATATGGAGCGCGCTAAGGCCAAACTGAGTTATGTGTTGCCGCTTACCTTAGCCATTATTGTGGTACTGCTTTACCTGAATTTTAGAAGCTTCACTGAAGTCTTTATTATTATGGCGACATTACCACTGGCGATGATAGGGGGTATTTGGCTCATGTACTTAGAAGGCTTTAACTTCTCTGTTGCTGTGGGGGTCGGCTTTATTGCCCTTGCTGGGGTGGCCGTAGAAATAGGCGTTATTATGTTGGTGTATTTAAACCAAGCGTATAAAGCGCAGGTAGAGGCCGCCTCTCAATTAGGAAAAAGCATGAGTATTGAGCAGCTTAAGCACGCCATATTAGAAGGCGCCGGTTTGCGCGTTCGCCCTGTAATGATGACAGTAGCAACCATAGTGATTGGTCTGTTACCGGTGTTATATGGCACAGGCACGGGCAGTGAAGTAATGAGTCGAATAGCCGCCCCTATAGTTGGCGGTATGTTTAGCGCCATTGTTTTAACATTGCTGGTATTGCCTGCTGTGTATTTATTATGGCGAAAGCGAAACCTATAATTTTTACACTGGTTGTGTAACTTGTACTGTAAAAATCAGTGCAAGTTACCCAAACTTAGTCTAGCCACTGATTTTATTATATTTTTTATTGGCATGATTCACGCATCTATTTAATCATTAGGGTTAAATAGTAAGGAACGCACATGCAAGTTAAAACAATCCAAGAAGTGTTCGATTGGACCGTCCAGTTTCACACACAAATGGCCGCTAATTTTTTTAGTATAAGGGATTTACTCGGGGAACATAACAAACAGCTAATTGATTATTGTGTAGAGTATGAAAAAAAGCTCGCTGAGGATTTGATTGGCTTTAAAGCCATCACGCAAATAAACACTTTAGATACGTATTGTTATGAATATTTTTCAGAGAACTCAGAAATCATTAACTTTACTGATTTAGATCGCAGTAACCAGTTAGATGAGCAAGTAATTCAAGAATATTTATCAAAGCAGCATCAAAAAGTATTGAACGCATATAGTTATTTGGCTGATAAAGCACAATCACCTGAGGCTCAAGAAAAACTAAGTGAGCTGTTGCAACTTGAAGAGCAAGGATTAAAGCAAATGATACAAAGTATTAACCGCCACGCCGACATGTAGCACTATGTGTTATTTGTCGCTGATTAATACCGCGATTGTATAATTGATATAAAAAGCAAATATAAAAAAGGCGCTGTAATTAGCGCCTTTTTGTATTGAAAATAATAGAGCACATTTAACTTTGTTCAACATCAACCATTAAGTCACTCGTAATTGACTCAAGAGCGTTAATTACTTCGTCTTTGTTAAGCCCATTAGGCAGGCTAACGGTGGCAACGGCACTAAAAATTGGCACCCCCCAGTTTGGCGCACTTTGCTGCCTAGAGTTTAAGTTCGTAATATTAGCGCCTTTATGACGAATAACATTTGCCAACTCTTGGACAATACCGGGACGATCGTTCCCGGTGATCACAAAATTAAGCTGCTCGAGTTCAACAGGCTCAATTTCGGTGTTGCCTTTTTCAATGCGGACATCTAATTTAGGAAGTCCATTAAGCGCATCTTGAAATGCCTGTAAATGCTCTTCAGCCACCTCAACTTGTATAATGCCAGCAAAGTGGCCAAGTAAATGACTTAAATTACTGCTTAACCAATTACCGTGGTTTTCCAATATAACCGATGAAATACTTTCTACTAAACCGGGGCGATCTTCCCCTATAATGCTTATTACCAACTGCTTCATAATAGTTCTCTTTTTAAGCCCAAATGAAAAAATAAATGCATAGGCATTAAGTGATGCGATCTAATGTATGTGATTCTTAATGTATGTAAAAGCTAACCACAAAAGGATTGTTATATTAGATGCCCATTGAGTATTGTCTTGGATAAATAGTTTGTCCAATTAATAATTGATTTAGTTTATTAATAACACATAAATAAATACAATTATTTAATAAAACAATACGTTAATATTATTTCGTGGTTCCAGTAAAGAATTATTACGACTGTAACATTACTGTCACTTTGATGAAATATAATGCGCCCAACGTTAAGATATAAGGGTGTTTTGATGACTTCAAATCCGAATAAACCGACTTTTAATACGGATCGAAGCCGTCTATTTAAAGACCGGTTTGCTAAGTTTGGCATAACCGCAGGCGGTATAATGGTATTGATAGCACTGCTATTGATCTTTTTTTACCTTCTTTATGTAGTGCAGCCTATTTTTGAGTCAGCTAAAGTTGAAAAGCGCGCTAGCTTTAATGTTGCTAATGCTGAGCAAATAGTTGGGCTTGGTGTTGAAGAACAAACTGAGGTTGCTTACTTACTTGATAATCAAGGTCAAGTTAACTTCTATAGTGTTGATAAAGCAAACTTTGGTAAAAAACTAAAAACACTTAATGCCACTTTACCTGCGAAGGTAACCAGCTTTGCAAATAGTGCCCCTTTTCAAGGTCATTATGCGTATGGCTTAGAAAATGGCACAGTGATAATTGTAGCGCCTAAGTTTTTAGTCACCTTTCCTAATAATGAACGTAAGCTAACTCCGCGTTTAGGTTATCCACCGGGTGAGATGGCACTCGAAGTTGATGAGCAAGGTGCTGCTATTAAGCGTTTTGCCTTTAGTCATTATGAGGACAAAACAGCCGTTGTGGCACTTACCGCCGATAAACGTGTGGTATTTAGCAGCTTTGTAGCCGAAGAAAATATGTTTACCGGTGAAGTCGAATGGCAAGTTGAACGTACCGAATTGAACATTGATGGTCGCGTAGATGAGTTATTAATGTCGCCGGATACCACCCGCACATTTGTTCGCTCTGCTAATCAAATTTACGTATTCGATACTCGCTACCCAAGTGAAGTAGAGCAAATCCAATTATTATCTGCTAACGAAGAAAACGCTAATATCGTGTCATCACAATTATTAGCTGGCGCAAACTCACTCATGCTGGCCAATGATAATGGTGAAATATCGCAGTGGTTTGAAGTAAACACTGACTCAGGTCGCGAGTTTCAAAAAATTCGTTCGTTTGAAACCACTAAGCAAAGTAAGTTAAATATTTTTACTGAGTTTTACCGTCGCACCTTTTTCACAACCGGTCAAAATGGTGAGCTAGGTGTTTATTACACAACCAGTGAAGCAAAGTTGTGGCAAGGTAAAGTCAGTGAAGGTGCAATTGAACAGTTTGCTATTGCTCCGCGTTCAAATGTCGCGCTGATTTTGGCTGATAACAAGCTAACGGTATTAGAAATTCATAACGAACACCCAGAAGTAACGTGGTCAGCGCTTTGGCAAGAAGTATGGTACGAGGGTTACCCTGAGCCGGGTTATATTTGGCAATCAACGTCTGCAAGTGATGATTTTGAATCTAAGTTCTCACTGGTACCAATTTCATTTGGTACTTTAAAGGCTGCTATGTATGCAATGTTATTTGCTGTGCCTATTGCTATTTCAGCCGCTATTTACACCGCTTATTTTATGTCGAGCGAATTACGTCGCGTGGTTAAGCCGACCGTTGAAATAATGGAAGCTCTGCCAACGGTAATACTCGGCTTTTTAGCTGGCTTGTGGTTAGCGCCTTTAATTGAAGAGCACCTGCCGGCTATTGTTGGCTTACTCGTATTACTACCATTAGGTATTTTAGCAACCGCTTTAGGTTGGACTAAATTACCTGCAGCTATTCGCCATAAAATTCCTGAAGGCTCACATTCAATTTTATTAATTCCTGTGGTGTTATTTATTGGTTGGTTGTCATTTGCGATGAGCGAAAGTATTGAACTGTGGATGTTTGATGGCAATGTGCGTCAATACCTAACAAATGAATTAGGCATGACCTTCGATCAGCGTAATTCATTAGTAGTGGGTATTGCGATGGGCTTTGCAGTTATTCCTACTATCTTCTCAATTGCGGAAGATGCGGTATTCAGCGTTCCTAAGCATTTATCGAATGGCTCGTTAGCATTAGGTGCAACGCAGTGGCAAACGCTAATTCGCGTGGTGTTACTAACGGCTAGCCCAGGTATTTTCTCTGCGGTCATGATGGGGTTAGGTCGCGCCGTAGGCGAAACCATGATTGTACTGATGGCAACCGGTAATACGCCGATTATGGATTGGAGTATTTTCCAAGGTATGCGTACCTTAGCCGCTAATATTGCCGTCGAAATGCCGGAGTCGGAAGTGGGGAGTTCGCATTATCGAATTCTATTCTTAGCCGCCTTTGTATTATTCATATTTACCTTTATTTTCAACACCGTTGCTGAATTTGTTCGTCAGCAGCTGCGTGAAAAATATAGCTCAATGTAAGTGGAGAAACACGACATGGTAAAACAGTGGTTTAAGTCTGGTTCTCCTTGGATTTGGATGACCGGTGGTGCCGTCAGCATCAGTTTAATTTCAGTAATTGGTTTACTCGCCATGATTGCATGGAAGGGATTAAGCTTTTTTTGGCCATCTCAAGTTATGCAATATGAGCTTGAAGGCTCGGTTACTAAACAAACCGTTATTGGTGAAATTTACGACCGTGAATTAGTACCTAAGTCGCGTTTAGCGGCAACCGGTATTGATGTTTCTAAATTTGAAAAAGACGAGGTTGAGCGTTTACTAATTAAAACCGGTAACCGTGAGTATGTAGATTTAGACTTTCGCTGGATACTTGAAACTGATATTACACAAAGCTCAGCACCAAAAGCACTCGCGGTATTTGAGCGTAGCAAAAACGGTAACTTTTACGGTTATGTAGAATCAGTAATTAAAGACGGTGAAACAATAACTACAGATAAAGTTGAAACATTACATGATCTTGTAGAGCGTGCGGTTGACTTGAATGACGAAGCACTGGATTTACAAAATGGTGATATTGGTCATATAAACTACGAGTTAGAGCGTTTACGTTTACAGGAAAAAGCCTATTTGCTTGATAACGAGCTAACTGATGAGCGCGTAGCTGAACTTGCTCAAGCCCGTGCTGATTTACGTGCGCAATATGGTGAGCTTGAAAAAGAGTTATTTGCACTGCGTAACCAAGCTAAACGTGACCAAGTAACTGTGAAAGATATGCGTGGTGAGATTGTTACTATCCCGCTTTATCAAGTGTTGGATGTATGGTTTCCAAACGACATGGGCTTTTTTGCTAAACTAGGCCATTACTTTGTGCAGTTAGGCAAGTTTGTTTCAGATGACCCACGAGAAGCGAATACCGAAGGCGGTGTATTTCCTGCTATCTTTGGTACGGTATTCATGGTGATGTTAATGGCTGTGATTGTGACGCCATTTGGTGTGGTTGCCGCCATTTATTTGCATGAATATGCAGCTAAAAACGCAATTACTAAAATGATCCGTATTGCGGTTATTAACCTAGCGGGTGTTCCGTCAATTGTATATGGTGTATTCGGTCTAGGTTTCTTTGTGTATATGGTAGGTGGCAGTGTTGACCAACTATTTTACCCAGAGTCATCGCCTACGCCTGTATTTGGTACACCCGGTGTGATGTGGTCGGCACTCACCTTGGCTATATTAACTCTGCCTGTGGTAATTGTGTCAACCGAGGAAGGTTTATCTCGTATTCCAAGCACAGTACGTGATGGTTCATTAGCACTGGGCGCGACTAAGGTAGAAACGTTATGGCGAATCATTATTCCTATGGCCAGTCCTGCTATTATGACGGGGTTAATTTTAGCGGTTGCTCGTGCTGCGGGTGAAGTTGCACCGCTTATGCTGGTGGGTGTAGTAAAAATGGCACCAACGTTGCCGCTTGATGGTAACTTCCCTTACATACACTTAGATAGAAAGTTCATGCACTTAGGTTTTCATATTTACGATGTTGGCTTTCAAAGCCCTAACGTTGAAGCGGCGCGTCCGCTGGTATATGCAACGGCCTTTTTGTTAGTGTCGGTTATTATTACCCTTAACATCACCGCCATTGGTATACGCAACCATTTACGTGAAAAATTCAGATCGCTTGAGCATTAATTTAGTATAGGTAACAAACATGATTACAGTCGCTCCAAAAGTAAACCAAGCAAAGCCAAGCTTGAAGTTAGATTTAAATAATTTAACAGACGAACAAAAAGCGCTAGAAATTAAAGATCTCGACCTTTACTACGGTGATAAACAAGCACTGAGTAAAGTAAATATGAACATTCCGAAAGGCCAAGTAACGGCATTTATCGGTCCGTCGGGTTGTGGTAAGTCAACTTTGCTGCGTTGTATTAACCGTATGAATGACTTGGTTGATATTTGTCGCATAGAAGGCGAAATAATGCTGCACGGGCAAAATATTTACGACAAAAGCGTAGATGTTGCTGCGCTTCGTCGTAATGTTGGCATGGTGTTTCAGCGTCCAAATCCGTTTCCTAAATCAATCTACGAGAATGTGGTTTACGGTCTTCGCCTGCAAGGGATCAAAGAAAAGCGTAAGCTTGATGAAGTGGTCGAACAATCATTGCGTGGTGCGGCATTATGGGATGAAGTAAAAGACAGACTTCACGATAGTGCATTTGGTTTATCGGGCGGTCAGCAGCAGCGTTTAGTTATTGCTCGCTCAATTGCGATAGAGCCAGAAGTATTATTGCTTGATGAACCAACATCAGCACTCGACCCAATTTCAACTTTAGTGATTGAAGAACTAATTAATGATTTAAAGAATAAATTTACTGTGGTTATTGTTACTCATAACATGCAACAAGCAGCGCGGGTATCTGATCAAACCGCGTTTATGTATATGGGTGAGCTCATTGAGTATTCAGATACCAATACCTTATTTACCACACCAACGAAGAAAAAAACTGAAGATTATATTACCGGACGCTACGGCTAGTCGGGTTAAAACGCTAAAACAATGAATTATTAAAGAAGGTCATTATGGAACACAACATTAATAAACATATTTCTGGTCGTTTTAACCAAGAGTTAGAAGATGTGCGAAACCATGTACTAAGTATGGGTGGGTTGGTTGAGCAACAACTTAATAGCGCACTTGATGCAGTTAGCAAAAACGATGCGGTATTGGCACAAAAAGTACGTGAAAACGACTACAAAGTTAATGCAATGGAAGTCAGTATTGATGAAGATTGCACACGTATTATTGCTAAGCGCCAACCGGCAGCCAGTGATTTACGTTTAGTAATTGCAATAGCAAAAACCATTGCTGATTTAGAAAGAATTGGTGATGAAGCTAAGCGAATTGCTAAAGTTGCACTAGACTCATTTACTAAGGATCAACAAGATTTATTAGTAAATATTGAAAATATGGGTCGCCAAGTATCTAAAATGCTGCATGACGTTTTAGATGCATTTGCACGTATGGATGTGCAACGTGCGTTTGAAGTGCATAAAGAGGATGCTAAAGTAGATAGAGAGTATGAAGCTATCACCCGTCAAATAATGACGTACATGATGGAAGATCCGCGCTCAATTCCAAAAATTATGGATTTAGTATGGTCTGTTCGCTCATTAGAGCGTATTGGTGATCGTTGTCAAAACATCGCTGAATACGTCATTTATTTTGTAAACGGTAAAGATATTCGTCATACATCTCAAGACGATATTGAAAAATCACTGTAGTGATACGAATAACTAGAAAATAATTGAATGAGAAAAAGCGTTCACAATCTAGCTTAATGCTGTAAAATTCACGCTGAACAGCATATTGAATTGATTAAAGGGTCAGTTATGCCAACAAATTTTTTAGGTGTTTTTGCAAAATCACCTATAAAACCAATAGAAGAACACATCAGAAAAGCGCATCAAGCAAGCGAAAGTTTGGTACCTTTTTTTAATCATGTTTTTAAAGAAGAATGGCAACAAGCTGAAGAGCTACGTTTAACTATTCGTAATTTAGAGCGTGAAGCCGATGAAATGAAAAGAACTATACGCTTACAACTACCTGGCGGATTATTCATGCCGGTAGAGCGTACAGACCTTCTCGAATTAGTAACCCAACAAGACAAAATTGCTAATAAGGCAAAAGACATTGCTGGGCGTGTAATTGGTCGTGAGATGATCATACCACAAGAGATTCAAGAAGACTTTTTGGCGTATGTAACTCGTTGTGTTGATGCAACAAAACAAGCATCTAAAGCGATTAATGAATTAGAAGAATTGTTAGAAACGGGCTTTAAAGGCAGAGAAGTTACTCTGGTTGAAAAAATGCTCGTAGAATTGGATGCCATAGAACAAGACACGGATGAAATGCAAATTAGAATACGCCGCCAACTACGTAAAGTAGAAAGTGAGCTAAATCCAGTAGATGTAATGTTTTTATACAAAATCATTGAATGGGTTGGCGAGCTTGCAGATATTGCAGAGCGCGTAGGGTCACGTCTTGAGCTGATGTTAGCTCGTTAATTTAAAATCAGTTCAAACACGAAAGATTAAGGTTACACAATGGATATCATTGCATCTTACGGCACGGTATTAATTCTAATTGCCGCAGCAGTCGGCTTTTTTATGGCTTATGGTATTGGCGCAAATGACGTTGCCAACGCGATGGGTACATCAGTAGGTTCAAAAGCACTTACCATTAAACAAGCGATTTTTATCGCGATGATTTTTGAGTTTGCAGGTGCTTATTTAGCCGGTGGTGAAGTAACATCAACAATTCGTAAAGGGATTATTGATGCGGCCCCATTTGCCGACATTCCTGAATTGATGATTTTAGGTATGATCGCCTCATTATTTGCCGCGGGCAGTTGGTTATTAATTGCCTCGTTTTTAGGTTGGCCGGTATCGACCACTCATTCAATCATTGGCGCTATTATTGGCTTTGCTCTGGTTGCAGTAGGCACAGAGGCTATTCAATGGGGTAAGGTTGCCGGTATCGTAGGTAGCTGGATTGTAACGCCGGCGATATCAGGTTTTATAGCGTACTTAATATTTATGAGTGCGCAAAAGCTGATATTTGATACAGACGCTCCACTTAAAAATGCAAAGCGTTTTGTACCAATATACATGGGTTTAGCTGGCTTTATTATGGCACTTGTGACCATTAAAAAAGGCTTAAAGCACATAGGTATTAATTTAGGTACCTTTGAAGGTTTTGCTATTTCTATAGGCATAGCGGTACTAGTTGCTGTTATTGGTAAAATTGCGATTTCTCGTTTAAATATCGATCCTAAAGCGGATAGAGAAATGCAGTTTAACAATGTAGAAAAAGTGTTTGCAGTACTTATGGTGCTAACAGCCTGTTGTATGGCATTTGCTCATGGTTCTAATGATGTTGCTAACGCAATTGGACCACTAGCTGCTGTTGTAAACATTGTTGAAAATAATGGTGAAATCGCGAAGAAAGCGGCTATTGCTTGGTGGATATTACCACTGGGTGGTTTAGGTATTGTTGCCGGTCTTGCTATTTTAGGCAAAAAAGTAATTAAAACCATTGGTGAAGGAATTACACATTTAACACCAAGCCGTGGTTTTGCTGCTGAATTAGCCGCTGCATCTACCGTTGTTATTGCATCGGGCACAGGCTTACCTATCTCAACCACACAAACCCTAGTGGGTGCCGTGTTGGGTGTAGGTATGGCACGTGGTATTGCCGCACTTAATATGGGTGTAATAAGAAATATTGTAGTTTCTTGGGTAATTACATTGCCAGTTGGTGCTGCCCTTGCTATTGTTATTTTCTACGTACTAAGAACCGCTTTTGGGGTTTAATAAAAAGTACTTAAAAGACTTTTAGCTTGAAAAGATCTCAACGCCCCTTGGTGTTGGGGTCTTTTTATTTGTGGAAAGAAAAATGACCAATCTCCCTAGTATAAAGCAGCTACAGTATTTATTAGCTGTGCATCAGCATCAACATTTTGGCCGCGCAGCAAGTGCCTGCTTTATTGGCCAGTCAACGCTGAGCACCGCAATTCAAAATTTAGAAGAGACCTTAGGGTGTCAGCTTATAGAACGAGAAAATCGCAGCCTTATGTTTACCACCATTGGTGAAGAGGTTGTTGAGCGTTCAAGAAAAATCATTAACGACACTATTAGCTTAAAAGAGCTTACCAAAAGCTTTTTAACGCCGCTTAGCGGCACATTAACGGTAGGTGTTATTCCCACGATTGCGAGCTTTATTGCAGCGCCTCTTTATCACTTTTGTCAGCAAACGTTTGCTGACTTAGAGTTAGTTTTAGTGGAGGATACCAGCGACAAGCTACTTGATAAGTTAGAGCATGGGCAAATTGACTTGGCACTATTAGCGCTGCCCTACGAAACCGATAAATTTCATACTCAAGTACTTGCACAAGATCATTTTAGCTTAGTGCACCATAAAGACTACACACCAGCTAAAGGCATTGAAGACTTTAATTTACTACCAGAAGCGAGTGTATTTTTACTTGAGCGAGAGCACTGTATGACTGGGCATGCGCTCAGTGCGTGCCATTTAAACCGCTCTAGCTGTATAAATCCCTTTGAGGCAGCTAGCTTACATACTTTATTGAGTATGGTTGAGTACAAACTTGGCGTGACTTTTTTACCGCAAATGGCGATTAACGCGGGTATTTTAGAAAACAAAAACATGCTTGCTACGCCATCACAAGGTAATGCCTATCGTGATATTGGTGTACTGTGGCGCAAAACAACGGGGCGGATTCGTGACTTTAAATTGTTTAGCCAACAGTTAGAGGTCTTTTTGAAAAAGCAGTGCAGTGTTGATTTTAAGTAACGTAAAAAAAAGCGTATTAGAGATAATACGCTCAATAACACAGGGAATTAAAGTGGCTGCTTGTGCTGGTAGCTCTCTAGCGGCGGTAAAAACAATAAGTAAACCCACACAACAACATTGAAGTAAGGCACCAGTCCAAGCACTGTAAAGGTTTTTACAGGGTAGCCTTTAATCTGGGCATACTTGTAACATTGAAGCGCAATAGCAAAGTGTATAAACAATAATAACGTGATTAGTTGCATCATAAACATCCTCCTTATGACCAAATGTCCATCTTTAAGAGTATAGACATCTAGATAATAAGAAATAAAGATGTCATGTAAAATCAAGGTGATCACTTAATTTTCATGACATTTTGCTGCCGATAAGCAAAGTATAGGTTAGATGGGCAATTTGGGTAGTAATAAATTGCTTAAATTTGTTTATTAATGTTTATAGTGATGTGAAGGTATCTTGATAAAAAATAGGGTTGTTCTTTATTTTTTCTAATTCAATCAGTACCTTGTCGATAGGGACAGGGCGAGCAATAAAATAGCCTTGCCCGTAGTCTACGCCTATTTCTTTGAGTGCAAAAAATACTTCAGCGGTTTCCACATATTCAGCCACAGAGCGCTTATCTAGTGACCTACTGATGTCGTTTATAGCTTTTACTAGCGCTAAATCAATGGAGTCGTTAAGCATATCGCGGACAAATGAGCCGTCAATTTTCACATGTTGGGCTGGTAATTGTTTAAGATAATTAAAGGTACTAAATCCGGTACCAAAGTCATCAATCGAAAAGTGGCAGCCTAAATTATTTAACCGTTCAATCATTTTACGAGTGGCAGCCAAATTATTAATGCTAGCCGATTCGGTTATTTCAAAAATAATTTTTGATGGAGACACTTGGTATTTTTCGAGGCTTGACTCTATTAACGGCAGTAAACGCTCATCTAAAAATGACTGTGCCGATAAATTTATTGCAACCTGAAGAAGCTCTGGGTGCGCAGCAACACTTGCAATACTGTTACGAATAACACATTGATCCATTAAAAAGGTGTCGTTAAGCATTTCCAATGAGGGAATAAATTGATTTGGGTAAATAAGTTCGTCGTCGAGCTTTAATCTCAGTAGTACTTCAAAGTAAGCAACCTGATTAGTTTTAAAATCCCAAATGGGTTGATAATGAAGTTCTATACTGTCTTGTTGTAGAGCTTGGCGTACGCCATGGCCCCATTCTAAGCCCGTTTGCAGCGCATTGTTTTCACCATCTTGTTTTGAATAACAATGTACTAAGTTACGGCCTAAATTTTTAGCAATATATAACGCAATATCTGATTGCTTTAAACATTCATTTGGGTCGCAGTTATCAGCAGTAATTTGTGTTAAGCCAATAGAGCAGCTAATTGAATACACTTGATCTTCTGACTTAAATTGGTTGCCCTCAATGGCACTACAAATCCTCTGTGCAATTAAATGTGCGTCTAATAAATTGGTGTTTTTAAGGATCACCGCAAACTCATCGCCACCCACACGGCAGATCAGGTGCTCATTACTAATATTGGCAATAAACAGTTGTGCCACTTCTTTTAAAACAATATCGCCTTGTTGATGGCCTTTACTGTCGTTGATTATTTTAAAGTGATCAAGATCGATATAAATCAGCGCATGCTCAATATTTGCATAGGTATTTTCGTTTTGACAAATATAGTTAAGTTGTTGGTCAAAATAATAACGATTGTGTAGCCCTGTTAAGGTGTCATGCAGAGCTAAATGGCGTAATTGCAACTCTGCTTGTTTGCGCTCATGAATGTTATCGAGTGTGGCAGTGATAGTGGCGTTGTTGCTGCTATTTTTTATTAACTGAAGCCGACATTCGACCCATACTGAGTTACCGTTTTTTTGGCTTAGTTTAACTTCTATTTTTTGTTTGTTCGCGCCACCTTGTAAAATATCATCAATGGTTGATTGTAATGACTGTTTATATTCTGTGGTGCAAAACGCAGTGAGTGGTTGTTGTAAGGTCGACTTAACTCCAAAACCACTTAGAGATTCCCACGCCGGGTTTATAAAGCGAATATTTCCTTGCTGATCTAGTTCAAGTACAACCGTGTTCAAGTGCAATAAAATACGCTGATGCGCTGAAAATAGGTCGCGATATTTTACTTCACTAACACTTAACTGCTGCACTTTGTTAGCAAACTCAGCATAGCTCACCATGAAGTCTTCACGACGCGCTGCATGATCACAGACTTTATTCAAAAATGAAGGATCGTAAGGGGCGCGAATAAAGTCGGTAACACCAGAAAGTAATAACTGCTCAGCGTAATCAGCATCGTTTTTATCAATAATAGTAACAATGGCTTGCTGAGGGTTATGCTGCAAAATCTTTTCTACTAATTGATTTGAGCTCTCAGCTTGTGCTGCAGTGGCATCAAGTAGCACGATAGCAAACGACTGTTGATTATAGGCACTGAGCGCGGCTTTTTCGTTAGTAACATGAGTAATTGCAAAGTTAAGCTTTAATTGTTCACTCATCTCGTTTGCCCTGCTGCTAAAGGGTTCTAATAACAACAGGTTTAAGCGACTGCTTTTTTCTAAATGACTCGACAACACATTTGCGAGTATTTGCGGCAATATATCTTGGCGTTCAAAAGGCAGTACTGCATCTATGCCATAGCTACGTGCGGTAGTTTCGGCGATACGCTCACAATAAATGGGCGGAATAAGTAAAATAGGCGTATTTTTCGGCGTGTTAAGTAAACCAGAGCGGATCATACGTGAAAACCGCCAGCCATCAATTTTACCTACATCTAAGCCGGTTATGATTATATTTACGCTTTGGTTCTTTAAGATTTTTAACGCATCTTGGCTGTCTGAGGCTTCAATAAACTCAAACACACCAAGCCTCTCCAGCGTGGCACGTATAGTCTGGCGCTCATCATTACTTGTATTTAATATTAGCAATTTAAGCTGTTTTGCCACTTAGGTACCACTCCGAGAAATGCAGATTATAAAACAGTAAGAGTAATGATATTTAGCGATAAGAACAAGCGTATTTAACCGCTATTTTAAATGTAGTTCATTGATAGCTAATTAGGGAGAATATAAGGGTTATCTTGAGCTTTATTACTAATAGTTAAATACCCAAACCACCTCAAAATGCAGAATTCAGCGCTTCA
>NZ_PNCN01000035.1:0-49764 GCF_005886135.1 Pseudoalteromonas sp. S4741
ACAACACTTAGATTGTTTATTTTACCCGATAGGTTACCAGATAGGCATTATCCAAGGGAGATAAGAAAGAAGCCGAATAAGTACCCCTATAAAAGAAAATGCCAGTCAGTTCTTAACTGACTGGCATTAGCCAATATGGCGGTTTTTTTTATCTTAAACTAAAGAGCTAAATTATAGCTCGCCTTCGTTTTCAGATAAGAATTTAGCTACGCCTTCAGGGCTTGCGTCCATTCCTTTTTTACCTTCAGTCCAACCAGCAGGACATACTTCGCCGTGCTCGCTGTGGAATGCTAGTGCATCAACCATACGGATCATTTCGTCGATGTTACGACCCAGTGGTAAGTCGTTCACTACTTGGTGACGTACGTTACCTTCTTCATCGATTAGGAAAGAACCACGAAATGCAACGCCCGCTTCTGGGTGCTCAACGTCGTATGCTTTACAGATTTCGTGTTTAACGTCTGCAACTAGTGCGTATTGAACTTTACCAATACCGCCGTCTGCTACAGCCGTGTTACGCCATGCGTTGTGTGAGAACTGTGAATCGATTGAAACACCAATTACTTCTACACCACGTTTTTGGAATTCTGCATAACGCTTATCAAAAGCAATAAGCTCAGAAGGACATACAAATGTGAAATCTAGAGGGTAGAAAAAGATTACTGCTTTTTTACCTTTGATTTTTTCGTGAAGGTTATAGCTATCTACAATCTCACCGTTACCTAGAACAGCTGCAGCGGTAAAGTCTGGTGCCTGACGGCCTACTAATACACCCATTTTATTCTCCAAATATTTTGAGTTTATTGTCAATTGCTTACGCAATACTGATTACTAATATGGGCACTAATTTTAAAATTACAATAGCAACCATATTTAATTAAACATTATTCTATGGCTATCAAAAATAAATTAACAATCGTATTTATAGATAGCACCGTTCTAAAATAGCGAACGCTTGATAAATGGACTGATTTTTAATCATAAAAAAACCTGCTTTAAGCAGGTTCTTTTTACTAATCCATAATATCGCTAGGCATATCACCGCGAATATGTTGCCATATTTCACCGGTTTGATGACCATATTTACGCATCATGAATATTGCACCATCGTGCTCTTTATTCTCAGCAAGCTTAGTTAAGTCTTTATAAAACTGGCGTGCAAGCTCGCGAGTGCGAGGATCTGAAAAGTAATGACAGCCAATCTTAGAATAAAAACCTTTAAAGCCATTAAGGATGAGCACATAAATGCGATTGTTACCGGCAACAGCTAATTCATGATGAACTTTATAATCATAATCTGCAAACGCTTGCGCGCTGTCTTCTAATTCATCGCTTTGTGATAAAATTTCGATAACACGCTCTGGTGCAAGTTTTATAGCTGCACGGGTATAAATTGCGCTGATATTAGTACGTGCTGAGAGTAACTGATCGGTTAGCTCTGGCATTTTATCTTCATCTAAACGTGCCAGTGTTTCAAGGATATTTAATCCTGAGGTTTCCCAAAAGTTATTAACGCGAGTAGGTTTACCATGTTGTATTGTTAACCAACCGTCTCTGGCTAATCGCTGTAATACTTCTCGTAATGTGGTTCTAGTAACACCAATTAACTCCGAGAGTTCACGCTCAGCTGGCAGAATTGAACCTGGAGGGAAATCACCATTCCAGATTGACTCTACTATGTATTCCTCAGCAAATCCTGCTGGGCTTTTCGCTTTAAAAATTCTCATTCAATTCCTACTCGAATTAATTCACATCACATCGCTACATACGATTAACTGACTGATTGTACCAGACAAGCCACAACTAACAAGTAAAGTAAGTTAAATTACCTAGGTATGTGATTAAAAAGGCAACTTTACTTGTATGATTCGCTAGTTTTACCGATAGGTTTTAAACACAATATGAATGCCAACCTATTATTCATACCAAACACTTTGACTATTATTATTTAGTTGTTTACACCCTCTATAAGCTGGACTAAGTTAATGACATTAACCAGACTATTAAACGCCTTCCTAGGGAAGAATCATGCAACAGAGTGTCCCATCTGCAATATTTATAAATTTTTTAGGTAAAGCACCTCAATGGTATAAATACACCATTATTGCATTTTTAATAATTAACCCGCTGCTGTTTCAATTAAACCCTTATTTGTCTGGCTGGGTACTGGTTATTGAGTTTATTTTTACACTGGCCATGGCGCTCAAGTGTTACCCACTGCAACCTGGTGGTCTACTTGCCATTGAGGCACTATTAATTGGTATGACATCAACCATGCAAGTTGAACATGAAATAGCACAAAACCTAGATGTGCTTTTATTACTTATTTTTATGGTTGCCGGTATTTATTTCATGAAAGATCTGCTGCTGTATATTTTTACCAAGTTAGTGGTTTCAGTAAGAAGTAAGACCGTTTTATCGCTTGCCTTTGCAATAGCTGCTGCGTTTTTATCAGCTTTTTTGGATGCCCTGACTGTAATGGCGGTTGTTATTGCGGTGGCCATGGGCTTTTATAGTATTTATCACAAGGTGGCTTCAGGAAAAGATTTTATCAGTGAGCACGATATTAACGATGATAACCAAGTAAAAGAGGTAAACCGTCAAGAGCTTGAAGAGTTTCGTGCTTTTTTACGTAATTTACTCATGCATGCCTCGATTGGGACCGCACTTGGCGGCGTGTGTACTATGGTTGGTGAACCACAAAACTTAATTATTGCAGAGCGAGCAAGTTGGCTATTTGGTGAGTTCTTTTTAAGAATGCTGCCCGTTTCTTTACCCGTGCTTTTTGCGGGCTTATTAACAACCTTTTTATTAGAAAAAACAAAAACCTTTGGCTATGGGGCAAAACTGCCAGAAACCATTCATGCTATTTTAAAAAACCATGCACAAACACTTGATAAAAAACGCACCAAACGCGATAGAGTTAACCTCACAATTCAAGCACTTATCGCTATCTGGTTAATTACTGGCTTAGCGTTACATTTAGCAACCGTGGGCTTAATTGGTTTATCGGTCATTATTTTAGCCACGTCGTCGGCCGGCATAATAGAAGAGCACCAACTCGGTAAAGCCTTTGAAGAAGCCCTCCCCTTCACGGCACTACTTTGTGTATTTTTTAGTGTGGTTGCAGTAATCATCGATCAACAACTCTTTACTCCTGTGATTACTTGGGTACTAACATTTGAAGGGCACTTACAATTGGTGATGTTTTTTATCGCTAACGGATTGCTTTCAATGGTCAGTGATAATGTATTTGTCGGCACTGTATATATAAATGAAGTTGCTGCAGCTCTGAAAGCTGGTCAAATAACTCGAGACCAATTTGATTTACTTGCAGTGGCGATAAACACCGGCACAAACTTACCCAGCGTGGCCACCCCTAATGGTCAAGCTGCTTTCTTATTCTTACTGACATCAACACTAGCTCCCGTGTTACGCCTATCTTACGGTCGAATGGTGTATATGGCTTTACCTTACACTTTTGTGCTTACCTTTGTTGGGTTAAGCGCGACTTATTTTGGCTTGAGTGAAATAACCAGTTTGTTTTATGACTGGGGGATAATACAACACCACATCCCTGTAGCGAATTCTGGGCATTAAGAACTTCCCCGACTTTGAGGAGCTAGGAAATTTCATAGCTCCTCCCTTTTACTTGCTCCGCTGTTTATCCTACGTCATAATCTAAGCCCTTATTTAAATACGGATTTGTTATGAACTGGCTTGCTAATCTAAGTACTCAACGTACACCTTGGTTATTATTCAGTGGGATTGTTTTTCTACTTGAAGTTACTGCACTTTTCTTTCAATACAACATGGGGTTAGCGCCATGTATTATGTGTATTTACCAGCGCACCGCAGTATTAGGTCTACTTTTTGCGGGTATTATTGGCGCCAGTAAACCAAACAATCTCGCAGTACGTATTGTTGCCTATACAACATGGGGGATTTCAAGTGTATGGGGGTTACTAATAGCTCGTGAACACATTGAAATGCAAACAACCACTGACCCCTTTGCATTTAGCTGTGAGTTTGAGCCGAATTTTCCAGAGTTTATGCCATTACATCATTGGATACCGCAATTTTTTGAGGCAACCGGTGATTGCGGAAACATAGATTGGCAATTTGCTAGCTTAAGTATGCCAGCATGGATGGAAATTATTTTTGTACTCTTTACCGCCACACTGTTTATATTAGTGGCCAGTCGATTAATTACTAAAAAGTCACTTTAATATGTTTACTTTTTTTTCAAGCCAAGTTGATGAGCTTAAACACTTAAAAGTTCGTCAACGACAAACTGTTATAGCGATCTCGTTAAGTATGCTCTCTCCTAGTGACAGAGTGTTAATGCGTATTGTGAAGCTTATGCTACTAAGCCCATTTTTTTTAATATTTACCCTTTTTGAAGGATGGCTACTAGTGCCCTTTTTAATTGTGGCTGGTTTAAGCTACCCGCTACTAACCGCCCCCGTAGATGTTAATTTTGCTAAAAAGCACCTTGGTGCTGCCTTAAAACAGTTTGATCAGGGCGCATAGCGCCCTTTTAAGTTAAAACGCCACCTTTCCATTAAGTTTGGCTAGCATTTTTTTACCCACCCCTTTTACTTTAGCTAGATCTTCAAGTGATGCGAAATCACCATTAGCTTCTCTATAATCGATAATTGCCTGTGCCTTTTTCTTACCGACACCTGGTAACTTGATTAACTGTTTTAAATCAGCAGTATTAATATTAACCATGGCTGATTGCATCTGCTCTGATTGCATCTGCTCTGATAGCATATCGCTTTGCGCAAAGGTGGTACCCATAGGTAATAAACATAAAGCAGCTGCTAACGAGATTATTTTAATTAATTTCATACTATTTCCTTTTGCGTTCCTACATGAACATTCATTGATTACTTACACCCAGCACTTTTAAATAACGTTGTGGTTACTAAGTACTAACGGTAACAATCACTCCTTGCGACTCCTTTACTGCAACGCGTTATAAAGTGACTTAATAAATAAAGTAGAGTTACTCTTTATTGTCAACCAAGCTGCAGATAAACTAAGGCTAAAGCTTGCAAAACCGCGCGCAAGCTTGTACTGTATATAAAAACAGTAATCTAATGATTTAAAATAATCATATTGCCACGTAAGTAAGCAGGAGAAATCATGGCTGTTGTTGTTAAATATGTTGTAGAACGAAACGGAGTCGAGCGCATGACGTTTACTACTAAAAAAGAAGCTGATGCCTATGACAAAATGCTCGATATTGCCGAGTCACTAGAACTCATGCTTGAAAAAGTAGATGTGCCACTAAGTGAACAACAAGTTGAGTCGCTTGCACTTGAGATTGCGAAAAGTAAAGACGACTTTATGGCGGTACTTAAGGGGGCTAAAGAAGTACCTGCAAAAGCTAAAAAAGCAAAGTCAGATAACGTTGCTGATATAAAAGATAAAGCAGCGAGCTAATCTAAAAAATAGTATGCAGCTTATAAGCCGCACTACTAATTTATGAAACTGAATTCGTGATTCGTATTCAGTTTTTTTATGCCTTTAAGTAATAATAACAAGAAGCGAGTAAGACATCACAATTTGCTATTGTTACAAGTCAGTCAATAAAAAATGCCAACCAGTTAAACTGGTTGGCATTTTTTTAAACCAAAACTTTACGTTAGCTAATCACTTACAATGACGATTCAACTTCATCAAACAGATCAGTAATTTCTTTTTTCGGTTCAGCTGTCACAAGGCTTCCTACCACAATAGCAATACTCGCTAAAATGAAGCCTGGGACGATTTCGTAAATTACACTGCTTAAGCTCTCACCATTAATGGTAATAGGCGCATAAATCCATACAAGCACTGTTAAAGCACCAATAACCATACCGCTAATAGCCCCTTTTAAGTTCATACGTTTCCAGTAAAGGCTAAATAAGACAAGTGGACCAAATGCAGCACCAAAACCAGCCCACGCGTTGCTAACTAAATCAAGTATTGAACTATTACGGTCATACGCTAGGTAAATAGCAAATAACGCAACCAGTATTACGCTAATACGCCCTACTAATACCAGCTCAGTTTGCGAGGCATCACGGTTTAAGTAAATCTTGTAGAAGTCTTCAGTTAACGAACTTGAACACACCAATAATTGCGATGAAATCGTACTCATAATCGCAGCTAAAATAGCAGCCAGTAGGAAACCTGCAATTAACGGGTGGAAAATTAATTCAGCCAATACCAAGAAAATTGTTTCTTTATCGGCAATTGGCATTTGATTTTCAATCATATATGCAGCACCGAATAAACCGGTAAATACTGCACCAATGGCAGATAAGGTCATCCAAGACATACCAATACGACGCATGGTTGGCATTTCTTTTACTGAACGAACAGACATGAAACGAACAATAATATGAGGCTGACCAAAGTAACCTAAACCCCATGCCATTGCAGAAATAATAGCAATGGTAGAACCACCAGCAAACCAGTCAAGCATACTTAAAGAATGAATTTCGCTTGCTTTAGGCGAGCTTAGTAACTGCTGATAATTTGCATTTGCTAAGGTATCCAGAAATGGTTGGTCAAGCATCATATAAGTGGCAATTGGCACTGCTAACAACGAAATAAACATGATACAGCCTTGCACAAAGTCTGTAAGGCTAACCGCTAAAAAACCACCAAATAAGGTATAAACTACTACCACACCTGTGGTGATGTATAAGCCCATTTCGTAGCTCATTTGAAATGAGTTTTCAAATAACTTACCACCGGCAACAACACCCGATGAAGTGTATAAGGTAAAGAAAACAATAATTACTATTGCAGAGATAACACGTAGTATATTTTTGTTGTCATCAAAACGGTTTGCAAAGTAATCAGGAATAGTAATGGAGTCATTGGCTTTTTCAGTATAAACACGCAGCCTTGGGGCGACCAGAAAATAGTTTGCCCATGCACCTAATACTAAACCAATTGCAATCCAAACTTTACTCAACCCAAATAAATACATTGCACCAGGTAGGCCCATTAATAACCAACCACTCATGTCTGATGCACCCGCTGATAAGGCCGCAACACTGGGGGCTAAATTACGACCACCTAGCATATACCCTGAAATATCACTGGTAGATTGCTTATATGCGTATAGCCCTATTCCTAGCATTACAATAAAGTACAATGCCAGTGAAATAATCATTCCTGTTTCCAAATTCGCCTCCACTTAAAAAAGTAATAACAGGCTTGTAATCCAAATAATGACTCTTGAGATTTTATAATTAAGACAGTATTGGAATAAAAGCTTTCTAGCCAACTATAACACGGTAATTGCTAATAACTCCAACCCGCTAATTTAAGTAGATAAAAAACCATCTATTCGCTCGCTTTTAAAACAAATAGAATTAAAAACAATGAGTTTAGATTAATAAAAATCACCTAAGCCATGATATTTTATTAATAATAATTCATTTTACCGATGCTATTTTGAATGTTTTCCAATATATTATTACAATGTTAATCAATTTCTACTGTTTCGGAATCTTGTATGTATTTTTACGCTGCTCGCCAACCTATTTTAGATCGCAATAAGGAACTAATTGGCTACGAGCTTTTATTTCGTGATGGAGTAGATAACGTATTTCCGAACATTGACGGCGACGAAGCAACGTCTCGACTGATTGAGGGCAGCCAGTTTAATTTTGGTCTTGAAGATTTCACCGATAATAAACCCGCTTATATTAACTTTACTTTAGACACCTTATTAAAAGGCTACCCCACGCTGTTAGGCAAAAATGGAGTTGTGATTGAAATACTAGAGTCCGTTCAGCCAGGAAAACGTCTGCTAGCAATAGTTAAAGACCTAAAAGAGAAAGGGTACACACTCGCCCTAGATGACTATGTCCATCAACCGGTATGGCGTCACTTTTATCCGTTTATTGATATCATTAAAGTTGACTTTTTAACGTGCGATATGGAAACCGTTAAAACGATCATTAAGGACTTAAAACCTTACCCACATATCAAATTACTTGCAGAAAAAGTTGAAACTTACGAGCTTTACAACCAAGCTTTTGAGCTCGGCTTTGAGTACTTTCAAGGCTTTTTCTTTTCAAAACCCGAGATGGTGCAAAGTAAAACCTTACCACCATCTGGCATGGCACTGGCTGAACTACTCTATGAAACATCCAGTGTAGAAATGGATCTTAAGAAGATCACCGATGTATTTGAGCGTGATGTTAACTTATCTTACAAGCTCTTGCGCTATTCAAACTCAGCAGCATTTACCCGCCGCTCTGAAATAGATACTATTAAACAAGCACTGATTGTCTTAGGTGCCAATGAAATCAAAAAACTACTATCTTTGCTATTTGCAGCACAAGTATCTGCAGATAAGCCATTAGAGCTTATTAGACTGTCGCTAACACGGGCACGTTTTTGTGAGTTGTTAGCTATTTCACATAGCAAACTTAAAGATACAGGTATGGCGTTCTTAACCGGCATGATGTCGCTTATGGATGCGATATTAGATGAAGAAATGGACAGCATAATGCTTAAATTGCCTCTGTCTAATGAGATAAAAACAGCGCTGTTAAAAAATGAAGGACTACTTGCTGAATACTTAAACTTGGTCACTCTGTATGAGCATGGTGATTGGCAAGCTGCGAACGACAAAGCTCAGCAACTAAACTTAGGTGATGAAGTGCCTGATGCATATCACGAAGCTCTCAACTGGGTTAGTGAGCAAATGCAGGTGATGATTGATAGCTAAATAAATTATTACTAATTAAGAAAAAACGCCAGCATTTGCTGGCGTTTTTGTTTTAATTAAAGACTTTCTAAGAAATCTTCATCAAAATCTTCAGGCTCTTCTTTTATTGGCGGATTACCATCAAATAGCTCGTATAATTGACGCTGAAAGTAAATGTCTTTAATAAACAAGTAGGGGTCTAACGAATCATTCAATAAACCTTCCTGAGCCATTAATGACGCACGTGCTTCAACTGCTTTTAGTGCAAACACTAAAATAGTTTGTGGTGTAGTCAGTGCAATTTTAGGTAAAACCACATTATCAACAACATCACCGGTTAAGTTACGTGCAGTTGATGGCCCCATTGCCGGGATCATTAAATAGGCACCATCGCCTACTCCCCACACACCTAAGGTTTGGCCAAAATCTTCATCAGTTACTTCAAGCCCTAACGAACTTGCAACGTCAAATAAGCCAAACACTCCCACCGTAGAATTCACTAAAAAGCGCGCAAAATTAATTCCGGCACTGCTTGGCTTTCCTTGCAGACCCGCATTAATAATATCAACCGGTGCTGTAATATTATCGGTAAAATGTACAATACTGCGACGAACAGGCTGTGGTGTAACAGTGATGTAACCCACAGCTGCTGGCCTTAAAATATAGGTGTCGAGTACGTCCATATTAAAGTCATAAATAGGTCTATTTACGCTTTGTAAGGGATCGCGCTCATCATATTTACTCTCGGGTACTTGAACACAGCCCGATAAAGTGAGTAAACATAATAAAAGTAAGCCTTGTTTTAACATCTCAAATCCTTAAGGTATTGATGTATCAATGTTCAGTTGCACTTGTCGCACCTCTTTAGAAGCAAGCACTTGAGAATGCCCTTCAAGCTCACCAGTACTTGGCATCACTGAATCATCATTAGAAATACGCGCAGAAATAACAATTTCATTAGCACTGGATAAATTTAGCCCTGCCATCATGGCATTAGCATCGCTCAGCTCAACCGTAATTGGAAAGCTATAGTCTGTTAGTTTGACCACGGCTAAAGGCATCGGTGATCCCTTAGCCGCTTTAGCAAACACAAACAAAATACCGTTATTGGGCTGTTTGTCTGCAAGTTGGCTATCGATATCAACGGTAACTTGAATACTTTGAGCCGCTAACTGCTCGCCACTGGTTGCCACGTTTTGCTGAGCAATTTGTAGATCGATTTCGCTAATACGTTGGTTGATCATAGCATAGCGCGTATCAGACTCATCCATACTTGCAAGTAGCACCTCAAACGCTGCCTTTGCCTGTAGCCAGTCTTTTCTCTCAAAGGCAATCAGTGCAAGTAACGAAATCGCATCAAGGTTATTTGGTTGAGCTTGCAGTACTTTAGAAAGCATACCCGCTGCACGAGTCATGTTCTCTTCACTGCCCTCAAGTAATAGCACCTGAGAGTAGCTAACAAGCGCTTGCATATTATCAGGGTTTATTTTTAATGTTTTATCGAATGACTGTTTCGCCATATCAAATTCATTTAGCATTAAAGCAACACGTCCTAACAACATCCAAGCCACTTCATCATCACCGCTTTGACTTAATTTAGTACGCAGTGCTAGGGCAAACGCTTGTAACTCATTTTTAGTTAATGGCTCGCCCTTTTGCATTACGGCGCGCTGACCATAATCGGCCAAGTTATCCATTGCATCATGCCAAGCTGCAATTTGTTGCTGGCTGCCTGTCATTGCATAGAAAATACCTGCTAATGCAATTAAAAACGCCGCGCCTGTTAAAGCAAATATACGATTGTCACCACGGCTATTTAGTGACTTCTCCGGCGATAATTCATTAAGTAAACGGCGTTTTAATTCAATAATAGCTTCGCTGTGATTTTGCGAGTCTATACGTTGATTATCTAAATCTGCCTGTAATTCAACTAAACGCTGTTCATAAATGCTGATAAGCTGTGCATTGGCGTTATGGGTGATGGTTACTACGCGCTCTTTTTTTAAAAAAGGCACAATAATAAACAGCAATGCAATAAGTGTGAGTAAAGCAAAAGACGCCCACATTAAAATCATTTAACTTTGCTCCTGATGTTTATTTTGTTTAATCAGCTTATTGAGCATCACTTCATCAGCGTCACTCCAGGTTTGTTTTACCGACGCTTTACGTTGGCGAATCACAATAAAGCCAAACCCAATTATTACAATGAGTACCGGAAGTACCCACAGTATTAACGTAGCCGGCGTTACCGGTGGATCGTAATGAACAAAGTAGCCATAGCGGTCAATCATATAGTCAATGACTTCATCTTTGCTTTTACCATCTTTTACCAACGCCAGCACTCGCTCGCGCAAGTCTTTTGCGACAACGGCATCAGAGTCAGCAATATTCTGGTTTTGACATTTAGGGCAACGTAATTCTTTTGTTAGCTCTTCAAAACGAACCGCTTGTTCGTTGCTATCAAACTGATAACGATCTTGCTGAGCAAACGCAGCTAAACTAATAAATAAGCTAAGGGTTAATAAAAACAATCTCATGGCTGCAGCTCCTGCATAAGAGGCGCAAACTTAGCGCGCCAAACTCGAGGGTTTATATCACCGGTGTGGTGTAACAAAATAGTGCCATTTTTATCAACTAAAAATGTCTCTGGTGCACCGGACACCCCTAAATCTAAAGACAATGAACGTTCTAAATCTAAAATATTAAATTGATAAGGGTCGCCCGCACGTGAAAGCATATTACTCACATCGTCACGCAGTGCTTGCATATCAAACGGGCCATCAAAATCGGCGTCGTAACTTTGTACATAATACAAGCCGATAATTTTAACCCCTTGCTCGCGTAGCTTAGTTAAATAACCAAGCTCAGCTAAACACGTTGGACACCATGTGCCCCATACGTTTAGTAAATACACGTCACCCTTTAGCTGCTCATCAGTCCAACGTTTATCGTCTTGCATTAAATCAGGTAAATTAAACGCAGGCACCATTTGACCAATGCGCCCTGTTTGTATTTCCCGCGGGTTGGCAAACAACCCTTGGTATAAAAACACACAAATAAAGATAAAAATTAATAAAGGGGCAATTGCGATAAGTTTACGGTTCATACTGCCCCCTCTATTTCATCTTTTCGCGGTGAGGCGCGATAGCGCTTATCGAATAAAATCACAAAACCAGCGAGTGAGATCAGAATACCGCCAATCCACATCCAACGTACAAACGGCTTATGGTAAATGCGTAATGACCATGCCCCTTCACTTAGTTGCTCACCAAGCGCAAGATATAAATCACGAGTGAATCCGGCATCAATAGCGGCTTCGGTCATAAATTGCATACCAATATCGTAACGACGCTTTTCTGCATATAAACGCGTTACAGTGTCATTCCCTTTTAATACCGTCACGACACCAGCATGACCACTGTAGTTTGCACCACGAATCGTCTTCACACCTTCAAAGCGGTATTGATACTGGTTAAGCTGCACGATATCGCCTTGCTTCATCGATACATCACGCTCAACTGAATATGCCGAGGTGAGTGTAATGCCCGCTATAACAAAGGCTAAACCAACATGCCCCAGCACCATTGCCCAATAGCTTAAACCTAAACGCTTTATACCGAGTTTAACCGAGCCATGAACCGCTGCTTTGGTATATAAATCAATAAAAGTGGCAATAAATATCCATACACCTAGCGTGGTTGCTAAAAGTGTTAATGGAGTCACTACCTCATAGCTACTAAATAACCACGCACAGGTAATGATAATACTGACTAATGCGCCTACAAATATTTTATTTTGTAAAAAGGCCCACTTATTTTGCTTCCAACGCAGGAAAGGTCCAATGCCCATTAAAATAGCAAATGGCACCAGTAAAATAGCAAACATTTTATTAAAGAAAGGTTCGCCAATTGAAATACTGCCTAGCCCCATTTCCTTGTGAACCATAGGTAATAATGTACCTAACAGTACAATTAATGTAGCAACCACTAAGAAAATATTGTTTAACCAAAGTGCCACTTCACGCGATACAAATTTATAACGCCCTTCACTTTTAACTTGTGAGACACGCAAGCCATATAACGCTAAACCGCCGCCAACAACTACGGCCAAAAAGCCAAGGATAAATAAGCCACGATCAGGGTCTGTTGCAAAGGCATGCACCGAAACAATAATTCCTGAGCGAACGATAAAGGTGCCTAGTAAACTTAATGAGAATGCCGCAATAGCCAGTAACACTGTCCATGATTTAAATACGCCACGTTTTTCAGTCACACTTAAAGAGTGCAGTAACGCGGTTGCAACTAACCATGGCATGAGTGATGCATTTTCAACAGGATCCCAGAACCACCAGCCGCCCCAGCCTAGCTCTGAATAGGCCCACCAACTACCTATAGTGATACCTAAGGTTAAAAAGCCCCATGCCGTCATTGTCCATGGGCGTGACCATTTTGCCCAGGTGTTATCAAGCTTGCCGGTTAACAACGCGGCAATAGCAAAGGCAAAAGCAACAGAAAGACCGACATACCCCATATAAAGTAATGGAGGGTGAATGATCATCCCTGGGTCTTGTAATAATGGATTTAAATCGCGTCCCTCAACAGGGAAATAGGGCAGTAAACGTTCAAACGGACTTGAAAGTAGCAAGGTGTACATCATAAATCCGACACCTAAAAAGCCAAGCACACCTAATACGCGAGCACGAAGTACCCAAGGCAGTGACTTTGAACGCAAAGCAACAACGGCGGTCCAACCGGCCTGCATTAATAACCACAGTAAAATAGCGCCTTCATGGCCACCCCATGTTGAGGTTATTTTATAATACCAAGGCAAGGTGCTACTTGAGTGATACGCTACATAAGATACGGTAAAATCATCGGTTAAGCTGGCATAAATAAGCGCAGCAAAAGACAAAGCAACAAATGCAAACTGACCAATAGCAAGTGATGGCGCAGCGCGCATCAAACGAAGGTTTCCTGTGTGTGCACCCCAAAGTGGGAAAATACACAACAGCACACTGAGTACCATGGCCAATGTTAGGGAAAAATAACCAAGTTCTGGGATCATATTAGCTCCCGCTATCTAAATTGTATTTTGGTTTCTCGTGCTTAATTCCTTTTACTGCCTCGGCAACCTCGGCTGGCATATATTCTTCATCATGCTTGGCCAACACTTCAAATGCTTCAATCACGTTAGGCTCTACTAACACACCTTGCGCAACAATCCCTTGCCCTTCACGAAATAGATCAGGCAAAATTCCTTGATAACGCACCGTGACCAATGGGCCAGTATCAATCAGCTTAAAGCTTACCTGTAAGCTTTGCTCATTTCTTTGCACTGTACCAGGGACAACCATACCGCCAATGCGGAGCTTTTGTCCTATATGAGGCTTTTCTTTATTCGGGCCTTTACCATCAATTAATTCACTGGGGGTGTAAAACAAATTAATGTTTTCTTGTAAGGCGTACAACACTAAACCAATTGATCCACCAATACCAAAGAGTACGGCAATAATAACCAAAAGGCGTTTTTTACGTCTAGGGTTCACGAGGTTTGCTCCTGCTTAGAATTTTTAATTCGAGTTTCACGCGCAATTTGCTGCTCTACCGACGCTAAAATTTGTTTTTTGTCGCGTAACGAGCTAAATAAAATGCCTAATAAAATTAATGCGCATGTACCAAAAGAAAGCCATACATAAAAGCCATAGCCTCCCATTGCAATAAAATCTGAAAACGAGTCAAACTGCATAATTACCCCTTAGTTAACAACTGTCGCACCCATGGGCGGTGCTTTTCACGGTGTAAAATTTCATTTTTAAGACGAATTAAAGTCACAGTACCAACAAACGCGGCAAAGGCTAAAATATTAATCATTAACGGCCAAAACATACTTGGATCTACCGCGTCGCGGTTAAACTTAGTGATGCTTGCCCCTTGATGCAGGGTATTCCACCATTCCACCGAAAAGTGAATGATAGGCAAGTTAATAACCCCAACAATAGCTAAAATAGACGCGGCGCGACCGGCTGATTTTTTATCTTCAAAGGCATGGTACAAAGACAACACCCCTAGATATAAAAATAACAAAATGAGTTCAGAGGTCAGTCGTGCATCCCATACCCACCAAGCACCCCACATAGGTTTACCCCACGCAGCACCGGTGATTAAGGCTATTGCGGTCATGCAGGCACCTACGGGTGCTATTGCAATCACCGCAAGCTCTGCATTGCGTAATTGCCATACAAGCGCAACAATGGCTGCAATCGCCATTGATGAATAAGCGCCCATAGATAAAATAGCGGAGGGCACGTGAATAAAAATAATACGGTAACTGTCTTTTTGTTGGTAATCGGCAGGAGCAAAACCTAATCCCCAGACCCAACCAACAACCATACTAATAACCGTTACTACTGCAAAATATGGCAGTAGAGTATTGCATAATTGATATGCTCGCTCTGCTTTCGCATACGGATGTAACCACTTCCACATATTAACTTACACTCACTTTTAATGCTGATGATATGGCAATTGGCGCACTGATAGTCGCAACGACTAACATCGCACCAAGGATTGCAAGCTGACCACTGTAATCCAGCGACATAGTGCTGGTATCAATAGCGGAAGTTGCAAAAATTAAAACCGGAATATACAAAGGCAAAACGAGCAGACTCATTAAAATGCCGCCTTTTTGTAATCCCACAGTCAAACCCGCCCCTATTGCGCCAATGAAGCTCAATAAAGGCGTGCCCAATAATAGCGTTAATAACGTTGCCACTAAGGCAGTCGTTTCTAAATTTAGTAGTAAAGCAAATAAAGGGGTCATTAGCACTAACGGGAGGCCGGTGATCACCCAGTGTGCGGCTACTTTGCCCAGCACCGTTAATGATAAGGGGTATGACGAAGCAATGAGCTGCTCCAAAGAGCCATCGTGGTAATCATCTCTAAACAGTTTATCAAGGCCAAGCATGGTCGAGAGTAAAGCCGCCACCCAAATAATGCCCGGTGCCATCCTTGATAACAAGCCTGGCTCAGGCCCTATGGCTAATGGAAACAGTGAGATAACAATTAAAAAAAACAAGATAGGATTAACTATTTCAGCGCGCTGACGAAAAGCGAGCTTAACGTCTTTGCTAAATACCGCGACAAATAACTGCCAATATGAGTGCTGTCGTGTCATTAGTGGCGGTACTCCAAAGTCAACGTTTGTAAGTCACTAAAGTGGGTGGTTAAATCTTGGTGTGTTGTTAGCAAAATAGCGCCCCCCTTTGATAAGTGCTCAGTAAAACGTTGCTGTAAAAAGGCAACCCCGCTTTTATCTAGCGCCGTGAAAGGTTCATCTAAAACCCATAATTTGGCCTCAGATAACCATAATCGAACGAGAGCCACTCGCCGCTGTTGACCCGCAGATAACGTTCTTACAGGCACATCTTCCAGCCCTACTAAACCTAATTTACTTAATAAAGGGTATAAGTCAGGAGTATCAACATAACCATTAATAGCCAACCAATGTGCTACATTTTCAAGTGCACTAAGTTGTACGTTAACACCGGTTTTATGGCCTATAAATAATAAGTCTCTGGCATATTCGTCATAATATTTTTTGATAGATTGATTTAGGTATAAAATATCACCTTCATCCGGCAGCGAAAAACCAGCAATAATGCGCAATAATGATGTTTTACCAGCCCCATTAGGACCAGCTAACTGCATGATTTGACCGCTTTTAAGGCTAAAATTAAGTTCATCAAACAAACAACGCTCTTGCTTGATACAAGTAACGGACTTAATGTGTAACAAGATGACGATTCTCTCTGCCAAAAATTAGCGGTAAGTCTACCATAATGATAGGGTAATACGAATATTGCTTTAGAATCGATTTACTTAAAATACAGAAAACTTGATATAAAATAATGAATACACCAACGCACATCACATTGTCTAACCCACAGGTTAGTAATCAAACAACTGATTCTGGTAAGGCTGCGTTAGCAACACTGCCACCTGAAGTGCTGACGGCAAAAAATATTCAGTTTTCTAAAGATTCAGTCACGCTTGATGTGTTTATAAATAAGCATTGGCAAACGATTCGCCTTGGTACAACTGAGACACCCGTAAACGTTGAAAAAATAGCAAGCGCTAACATACAGTTAAGTGCAGATGGTAAAAGCTTAACCATCATCCCTAACAATACAACTTTTACAATTAAACAACCGGCTCAGTTGCAACGATTTTTAAATTTTATAAACACCCAAAGTGATATTCAAAACAGTCCACTATCACTTCAGGTGGTATTACAACCAACACCAAAGTTGGTCATTGAAAAATTTAATGCCAGTATTGCTATTAATAAACACGTTGCACAATTACTCGCAGATGAGCCTTTAATAAAGGGGATGATTGAAACGGATAGCAAAGGTACACGACTTAATATTATTAACCGTTTTACTGATATAGTGCACTCACAGCCAATAAACCAAGCCAAACTAACACAGTTGCTTGCCAGTAATTTAAGCCCAGCTCAGCTTCATGCTATGCCTAAGTTTGCGGTATTAAGCCCAAACTCTTTTAAAGACTCATTAACTATTAACCTAAGTCACCGACAATTAAGTGAACTACCTACCATCCCGACTAAGGTAAACATTACTCACCAAGCAGATAAATTACTGATCAAAACCGCTTATCATAATATGACTGTGAGCCTTAAAAACTCATTTAGTAAACCGTTTAATGAGATGCTCTCTTTGCAACAATCGCAAGGCCTAATTGATCACTCGCCAAGTAAACAGCATCCGCTCAGCACGATAAATAGTCCGATACAATCATGGTTGAAAAGCAGTTTTGCTGATTTTAAAACGCGTATTTTAGATGCGGTAAAGTACTTTGAAAGCAAGCCATTTACGACCTCGGTAAGCTCATCTCAAAAACCAGAATTTACAGGCAATGCTCAGCAAAAATGGCTCACTCCAATGCAAAAAATTGACATGACACAATTAAAAAACGTGTCAAATTTAGCGCCGCCCCTAATGCAATTTACCCAGCAAATAAAATCAAGCGTTTCTATGTGGCAACAACAACCGTTATTAGCACACGCTTTATCTCCTTTAGTGACTCCTTTTTCATCCCCATCAACTAACGCGGCTACATTAGATCAGAGCTTACAGCCTTTAGAAAGACTCTTATTAGCGACGGTTGTAAAACAAAGTCCAAGTACCTCAATAGAACAAAAAGATGCGACAAAGCAAATAGTAAGCAGCCAACTTAATACCATTACAAGCAAACTGACTGATCAAGGAACCGATTTAAACCGTTTAGTTAATCAGGCTTTTAATCGCATGTTGTCAGATACTAATTTACACCCAGCAACCATACAGCGCGAAATACTCAGCACCATAAAGCCCACACAACTTCAAAGCGACATTTTACAGAGCTCGTTTAATAGAGGTGTTGAACAGCTTTCATTGAGCATTTTAGCCGCGCCTATCATTAACCAAAATCCAAGTGCAGTGAGTATTAATAATCAAACGGGTTTAGAAGCTTTACTGCAGGTTTTATTACCGACGTTTAAAGTGGGTAATAGCGCCAATAAATTGTTGGAACAATTACAGCAACCACAAGTACAAGCATTAGCAGGTGAATTAACCCAAATTAAGAACACATTAAGCCAAGTACAAACGTCTGCTATTAGTCAACAACCTGACACAAACACCTTGGTGCAATTTTTATTACCGATGAAGTTACCTGCTGAAGCGGCGCAAACAGAAATAACTTTAGGGCAGTATAAAAAGCACAGTAGCGGTAAACTAGCGGATAAAAATGTCTGGTTTGTCAGGCTCAACTTTGATTATGCCGAGCTGGGTAAGCTACAAATAATCGCAGAGCTCATGGATAAAGCTTTAGATTGTCAGTTGTTAGCCTCAACCCAAGCGGTGAGCGCTTTAGCTCATCCACATCTTGATAATTTACGCTCAAAACTGGCAAAACAAGGCTTACAAGTGGGTGAACTTAAACTAAAACGAGCAGATGACAACCATCAAGCATTTTACCAATCCCATGCCATTATTAATATTAAGGTTTAGTCATGACTGAGTCATCAAAAAGCAATTCAGCAATTGGACTACTCTACGAGGCGGGACATTCACCCATTGTAAGTGCTAAAGGGTTTGGTGAACTGGCGGATGAAATTATTGCCCTAGCCAAAGAAAAAGGAATTTTAATCCATCAAGATGAAGCACTTGCAAATACACTATCGAAACTAGACCTCGCAGAAGAGATCCCCAAAGAGTTGTACTTTGTTATTGCTGAGCTCATTGCGTTTTCATATGTGGTTAGAGGAAAGTTTCCGCCTGGTTGGCAAGACTTTCAGGGAAAGCTAAATATAAAAGCATAACGCAGTGTTATAAAAGCAAAAAAGGCGCTAAGCGCCTTTTTGTTTGTGTAATGAAAACAACAGTTCAGCCTCGGCGCGGGGTAATTCACATTCGCGAATAACCTCATCTAAATCAGCACCTAACTCAACCATTTTTACTGCACGAGAGTATATTTTAGCATCGGGGTCATCGTATTTTTGAGCTGCTTGTTGCTGTATCAGCTCTTGGTTTTGTTGTTCTACCTCAAGCAAACGCTTACCAATACTCAGTAAACCGGTTCGCAACTCTGACACTTCGCTACGTAAAATATTAATCTGCTCTGATGAATCTTTAAACTGTTGTAATTGCGCGCCAAGCTCACTCGCATAGCGCTTTTTAAACATCACAATTAAAAGCAGCGAGAGTAGCCCAAAAACTAAACCCGCAATAGCAATACCAAGTAATAACATAGTTTTATGTAGAGAAGCTTATATATCGCTTAACTCATCCCATTCGTCATCACTAAGTAGTTTATTTAAATCAACCAGAATAAGTAACTCATTGTCGCGGTTACATACACCTTGAATAAATTTAGCACTTTCCTCTGTACCTACATTTGGCGCACTGTCAATTTCAGAGCTACGTAGGTAAACAACCTCAGAAACGCTATCGGCTAAAATGCCAATCACTTGCTCTTCAGCTTCAATAATTAAAATACGTGAATTATCCGTCGCTTCAATATCAGGTAAACCAAAACGAGAGCGAGTATCAATAACGGTAACAACATTACCACGTAAGTTAATAATACCAATCACATACGAAGTCGCACCTGGTACAGGAGCAATCTCAGTGTAACGCAGTATTTCTTGCACTTGCATTACATTTACGCCATAAGTTTCATCTTCTAGCTTGAAAGTAACCCACTGTAAAATCTCATCATTATTATCTGCATTTTTCTTAGCTGACAGTAATTTATCTTCACTCATGCTCTTACCTCGTAATGGTCATTACTTGTGACGGCTATCTAAGCCTTTCTCTAATAGTGCGTTTAAATTATTAACATCTATTAAAGCACACATTTTTTCTTTAATTACTCCAGCAAGCCATGGGCGCTTACTGTTATTTGTACGCCATTTTACATCTTCTTTACTCAATGTAATGTTATTTATTAGTTTTTCTGCTAATAAACCCCATTGGCTATCACCTAAAGTGATGAGGTATTGATAATTTAAAGATGCCTCTAACTGCTCATCGTACTTTTCAGGCATAACCCAGCGAGCGGTATCAACAACATTGAGCTTTTCTTCTCGGTTGATCATAACCCCTTTAAACCACTTAGGCTTGCCAAATAAATGATTTACTTCTCCAAGCTCATGAATGCCACCTAAGGCTTTTAGCGGCACCGCTAAAGTAAGCCCTGCCACTTCAAAAAACAGCGCTTGAAACTCACCATCAAAGTAGTCAGCTTCACCACCTACAGCCACCTCTTGCTCAGGCACGACGTGTTGCTTTTGGAGAGTGTCAATTTCTACATTCGATACTTGCTTATTAAGCTTTTCAACTTCAACAACAGGCTCAACTATTACTGGTTGTTCTTTTTGCTCTTCATACGTTACCTGCTCAAGCAGTTTAGCAACAGGCTCAAGGTCTTTTGTTGGTTCGTCATCAGATAATAACGCCCCTAAGTACTGAGTGACTACTTTTTCATTAGCAAATAATTGCTTACTCATTTATTAACCTTGTTTTATTAAATATTTAAGTAATGCTTTATAAGCATAGACTCCACGCGCATTTGGGCAAAAATCTACCGGTACTTTTTGCGCTAAACTTGCATCTCTAAATTTAGTATCAACTGGAATAACGCCTGGCCATACTTTTTCTTTATACGTTTCTTGTAGTGTTTTATAGGCCTCAAGCGATGCTTTGGTTCGTTTATCATACATAGTTGGAATTATAGTATATTCATAGCTTTTCGCTTGAGAGGTTTGCATTAATTCCATAGTACGCATCATTCTATCGAGCCCTTTAAGCGCCAAGAACTCAGTTTGCACCGGCACTAACACTCTTTCACAGGCGGCAAGCGCATTGACCATCAGCACACCTAAAACAGGTGGGCAATCTAAAATTGCGTAATCGTAATACTCGCTAATTTTAGCCAGTGTTTTTTTTAAAATCAGGCCCATTCCCGTTTTATTACCCATGCTACGGTCAAGTGTCGCGATCGCCATAGTTGCAGGTAAAATATCAAGGTTTTCAATTGTTGAGGGGCATAATGCTTGTAATATTTCTTCGCTTTTCATACTCGAGCCGCGAGTAAAAATATCGTAAACACTGACCTCTAAATCTTCTGAATCAATACCAAAGTAATAGGTTAGTGAAGCATGAGGATCTGTATCAATCAATAACACGCGCTTGCCTTGAAGCGCAAGGATCCCTGCAAGGCTAACCGCTGTAGTGGTTTTGCCTACTCCCCCTTTTTGATTGGCTACTGTCCAAACTTTCACATTACATCCTAATTACTATTCGTTGCGCGTTGTAACACGGATGCCACCATGCGGTAAACGGATTATTTTTATTGTATCATCTTGGGCAGGTAGCTCAATTTCTGGCTGACTTTGCTCTGATACTGAAATTGATGATTTCGTTTGTTCATCAGAGGGCTCTGGTGCTAAACCATATTTAGAAAGTGCAATCACGACTTTACGGTTTTCGGCACGCCCAGCTTCGGTATCATTATCAGCAAAGGGCGAGTATTGACCATACCCCTCAATGGCCATGCGCGCGGATTCAATGCCCAAACGCTCTAGCTCAACTAATATTGAGGTTGCACGCGCCACTGATAACTCCCAATTAGAACGAAATATTTCATTTCGTATGGTTTCGTTATCTGTATACCCGCGTACTCTTATATAGTTATCGACTGATGCAATGATTGCTTCAATTTTTTTTACAATCTCTTTGGCCTTGTTATATGCAACAGCACTACCACTGGCAAACAACAATCCGGAATTGAGCTCAATAACCAACCAGTCTTGGCTTAGTTCTAAGCTAGCCTCGCCACTGCGTATCTCATCAATCAGCGACGATTGTAATTTAGCCAATAAACTATCCAGCGGCTTACCTAAGTGGCGTTGACTAATATTGCTATTGTCACTTTGACCATCAAGTAACATTGGGCCTTGCTCTTGCTCTTGAATACTTTCGCCATAGAGTATTTCAGCCTCAGGGGTCACCCTTTCAAGCAATAAAGCATCACCATTTACCCCGTTACCCTGCTGAGAATATTGTTTCGTTGACTTATCAAAAACATGCTCCAGAGAATCAGATAGTACTTGTATATTGTCTTCTTTATTTATTGAAATGGCATACAATACAACAAAAAATGCGAACATAATGGTCATGTAATCTGCATAGGAAACTAGCCAACGCTCAGTGTGTTGATTTTTAGTGTTGTGATGACGTAAGCGACGGCGCAACATAACCGCTAATTAGCCTGTAAAATAGGACGTTCAACGCGGTAAGCTTCAAGCTTTAATTCTATATTAATAGGGCTCTCACCTTGGCTAATGGCAATAACGCCTTCAGCTAGCATTTCATGGTAAAGCATTTTTTGCTCAACACGTTGCTTTAATTTATTGGCCATGGGCAAAAACAGTAAATTAGCTAAACCTACGCCATATATAGTAGCAATAAATGCAGTAGCAATGCCCGTCCCTAATTGCTCAGGATCATTAATAAATGACATGGCTTGAATCAATCCAAGCACAGCACCTAGGATACCGATAGTCGGGCTGTAACCTCCCATCGCTTCATATACACGGCTAGCTTCAAGCAATCGTTCTCGTTCAAGTAATAAATCTATTTCAAGGGTATCGCGTAGTTTTTGCTCTGAACAGCCATCAACTAATAAACTCAGTCCTTTGGCGGCATAGGGGTCAGAGTGAGTAAGCGCTTCGTTTTCTAGCGCTAAGTAGCCTTCTTGGCGAGCTTTATGCGACCAGCGTTTTACTTGCTCAATAGCATCTTCAATATCGTGCTCATCAGTAACAAAAACCCAATGTGTAATACTAAGCATTTTCTTAAAAGTATTGGCTGATGTTTGCAGCATCACCGCACCTAATGTACCGCCTAATACAATAATTAGTGCAGGCCCATTAAACAGCGCAGATACCACACCTCCCTCTAAAGAATAACCTATTGCAATAGCACCTAATGCAACCAATAACCCTAAAATAGAAAGCTTATCCAAAGCCAACCTCTCTTTTTAAGCGCACCGCCACATCATGAAGGCCTATGTTTTCATTTGCTAATCCAGCACTAGCTACTGCTTGCGGCATACCATAGACAACACAACTTTTCTCATCTTGAGCCCAAATTGTAGCGCCAGTTTGTTTAAGCATGCGAGCACCGTCACGACCATCTGCGCCCATACCAGTTAAAATAATGGCAAGTACATCGCCTTGATACGCTTTTGCTACACTAGCAAAGGTAATATCCACACTAGGCTTATAGCTAACTCGTTCATTTTTATCTTCAAATACACGTAATGTTCTGTTTGAACCTCGCCCTTCTACCATCATTTGCTGTCCGCCTGGCGCTAAATAAGCACAGCCTGGTTGCAGTCTATCGCCTTGCTGTGCTTCTTTTACTTTAATTTTACACAAGCTATCTAATCGAGTCGCAAACGCAGGTGTAAATGCAGCTGGCATGTGTTGTATGAGTAGTATTGGGTGTGGGAAATTAGCAGGTAACTGAGTCAATATAGTTTGCAGTGCAACTGGTCCACCTGTTGATGTGCCAATAGCAATTAATTGATATTGCTTACCACTAGCACGCGTTGATGTGCTACTAGAAGGCGTTGGGCTTGCGCTTTTAAAGCTACGATCAGGTTGCACTATAGGCTTATTAGCAAAGCGCTCAGAGGTGCTTGGCGCTGGTTTAAGACTTGGAGCAGCAGGCGCTCTGATAATTCTACCATTTCGCTGGCGGCCTATTTCTTTAACTTTATTTTGTAATAGCTTTATTGCGTCGTCGTTATTACGAGCAATATCTTCAAACTTTTTCGGTAAAAAATCCATCGCGCCGGCATCAAGTGCATCTAAGGTGGCAGATGCGCCTGCGCGTGTTAACGAGGAGAACATTAAAATAGGAGTGGGGTTACTCGCCATGATCTCTTTAACCGCACTAATACCATCAAGCACCGGCATTTCAACATCCATGGTGATCACGTCAGGTCGTAATTGAGCTGTTTTATCGACAGCTTCTCGACCATTTACAGCGAAACCTATAACTTCAATGCCGCTGTCTTGTGCAAGAATTTCACTCACTCTGCGGCGAAAAAAGCTTGAATCATCAACTACTAAAACTTTAACAGCCATTTCGCTCTCTTATTCAATGAATGGGTAGGCATAAAATATATGCCTACTTTTAATTATCCAGCGTAATGCTTTAACATACTTGGCACATCTAATATCAGTGCAATGCCACCATCAGAGGTGATTGTTGCACCTGCCATACCAGGCGTCCCTTGAAGTAATGCGTCTAAAGGCTTAATTACCACTTCCTCTTGACCAATAAGCGAGTCAACAACAAAACCCACTTTTTGAGTTCCTATTTGCACAATAACCACATGACCTTGTGCTTTTCGCTGACCTCTATCAGCCCCTTTGATGAGCCAATGTTCAAGGTAGAATAACGGAATCGATTTTTTACGAACTATTATAGTAAGCTGACCATCAACCACATTGGTCTTTGTTAAATCCAAGTGGAATATTTCACTAACACCCGCCAGCGGCAAAGCAAATGTTTGTTCGCCAACCACTACCATTAAGGTAGGCAGTATTGCCAGTGTCAGTGGTACTTTAATCTCTAAAGTAGTACCTACGCCCATCTCTGATTTAATATTTACTGAGCCATTGAGTTGAGTGATTTTTGTTTTAACCACATCCATACCAACGCCACGGCCAGAAATATCTGAAATCTCTTCTTTAGTTGAAAACCCAGGTGCAAAAATAAGGTTATAAGCTTCGGTATCAGAAAGACGACTCGCTTGGTCGTGATCAAGCACCCCTTTGTTAATGGCAATCTTTTTAAGCTTTTCAGCATCCATACCAGCACCATCATCTTGGATAGTAAGCAAGATATGATCGCCTTGTTGAGACGCTGATAAAGTAACAGTACCGGTTCTAGGTTTACCTGATGCTTCACGAACGTCTGGCATTTCAATGCCATGATCCACTGAATTGCGCACTAAATGCACTAACGGATCAGCAAGCGCTTCCACTAAGTTTTTATCTAAATCAGTGTCCTCGCCTACCATTTGCAAGTTGATATCTTTATTCAATGAACGAGCTAAATCACGTACCACACGTGGGAAGCGGCCAAATACTTTTTTGATTGGTTGCATTCGTGTTTGCATTACCGCACCTTGGATATCAGCTGTCACTACATCTAAATTAGAAATTGCTTTACCCATGGCCTCGCTATCAGAGTTAGTCGCTAGACTTACCAAACGATTTCGCACAAGTACCAGTTCACCTACCATGTTCATTATTTGGTCTAAGCGTTTGGTATCAACTCGTACCGTTGTTTCTGCCGGTGGAGGCGCTGCTTTTTTAGCGGGAGCTGCTTGTGCCGCAGAAGCCGGCTTAGCTGGCTCTGGTTTAGGCTGTGGCTTTGGTGTCGCAGCAGGCGCAGGTTTATTCTCGACTACAGGTTCTGGTTTACTTACAGGAGCCGGTGTTTCTATCGATTTAGGTGCACCTTTACCATGAAGCTCATCAAGTAACGCTTCAAACTCGTCGTCACTTATTTCATTATCGCCCGAGCTTTGCTCGTTACTTGGTGGAGCCACAGGAGCTGATGGTGTTTGTTGTGGTGTACTTGAGGTTGCTTGGCTCACTTCGCCAAAGCTGCCTACACCATGAAGTTCATCAAGTAGGCTTTCGAATTCATCGTCAGTTATATCACCACTGACATCATTGTCACTTGATGATGATTGTTTTTCTTGTGGGGCTTGCCCTTTTCCATGAAGTTCATCAAGTAGGCTTTCGAATTCGTCTTCGGTTATTTCATCAACCTGAGACTCAGTACTGCTGCTATCTGGGCCGCTAAATAATTCATCAAAAGCAAACGGGTCTTCTATAGCATCGTTGCTCGGTTGCTCTGCAACTGGTTCAGGCTCTACCGATGGAGTTTCCACAGGAGCTATATCTTCAACCACAGAATCGCCGGCAAGCTCTTCTGCTGTCGGTGGCTGCCCAAGTTTGTGAAGTACAGCAAGTAATTCTGGATCCGCAGGCTCTGGCTGGTCACGATTTTTAATCGTGGCAAACATTTCATTAATGGTGTCCAGTGCTTGTAAAATCACATCCATTAATTCAGAGTTAACTGTTCTTACACCTTGGCGCAGTAAATCAAACACATTTTCAGCACCATGACATGCATCAACAAGCTCTGTCATAGCCAAAAAGCCAGCGCCACCCTTTACAGTGTGGAAACCGCGAAATATTGCGTTTAGTAGCTCAGTATCATCTGGGTTGTTTTCCAGTTCTACTAACTGTTCAGATAAAAGCTCAAGGATTTCTCCGGCCTCTACTAAAAAGTCTTGTAAAATATCTTCATCGACTTCAAAGCTCATGCAGTACTCCCCTATTAGAAGCCCAAACTTGATAATAGATCATCAACTTCATCTTGATCAGATACAACATCATTACGCGATTCTTTATCAATAATAGGCCCTTCGGGACCTGCTAGTGTTTGTGCAACAATGGGATCTTCTATTTTTTCTGGTTGTTCAGTTGGTTCAGCCTCACCACCTTGCGCTGCAAATGCAGTTAAAAGGTGAATTAAACTTTCTTCAACTTCACGGACAAGTTCAATAACACGGCGAATAACCTGACCGGTTAAATCTTGATAGTCTTGAGCCATCAGCACATTAGTCATCAGCATTTGTAACTCATCGGTTTTGTGATGAGAACTGCTCATAAACTTATCAATACTATGGCAAAGTGATTTAAACTCACCAAGCTCTATTTCGCGGTTCATTAAACGATCCCACGTTGGCTTGATATCAGCTATTTCGTCAGCGATTTCTTGTGCTAATGGTAAGCTTGCTTCAACCGCATCCATTGTCTTATTGGCTGCGTTTTCTGTCATTTCCATGACATAGTTAAGGCGTTTTTTTGCGTCAGGGATGGCATCAGTGGTAATGTCTGTTAAACGCGTGTCTAACTCGAAACTTTTTAAAGCTTCGTGCAGTTGACGAGTCAACTTTCCCACCTCAGCAAATAAATGTGATTGCTCTTGTGAAGCTGTTTCTAAAATTAACTGATTCGCTTTATCTTGCTCACCATTTTCTAAAAAAACAACTAACTGGCGAGCTTGTTCTAAAGTAATCTGAGGCGCAGCAGGTGCTGACATAAGCCTCTCCCTCTCATTAACCTAAGCGTTCGAACACTTTTTCTAATTTAGTTTTCAATGTACTTGCAGTAAATGGTTTAACAATATAACCATTAACACCTGCTTGGGCCGCAGCAATTATTTGTTCTTTTTTAGCTTCTGCTGTAACCATTAAAACAGGAATATGCTTTAATTTTTCATCCGCTCGAATTGCCCTTAAAAGATCAATACCTTGCATGCCTGGCATATTCCAATCTGTTACAACAAAATCAAACGCTTGATTTTGCAACATAGGCAAAGCAGTTGACCCGTCATCTGCTTCTTGAACATTGGTAAAACCTAAATCGCGCAACAGATTTTTAATAATACGTCTCATTGTTGAGAAATCATCAACAACAAGAATTTTAATGTTTTTATCCAAAACATCCTCCAGTGAGGCCTGAACCTTTATTTACTTACTTCTAGTTTATCCAGTCATTGATTTTTGCTTTAAGCTTAATCATCGCCTGACCATGTATCTGACTTACACGCGATTCACTTACATCGAGTATATGCCCAATTTCTTTTAAATTCATCTCATCGTTATAGTACAAAGAAAGCACCATTGCATCTTTCTCCGGTAACGACTTTATTGCACTGAGTAAAGACTCATTAAACCGTTCATTTTTAACATTATTAAACGGTTTGTCTAGTGCTAAATCTTGGCCATGGGGTGTAATCACATCGTCATCTATACCAAGGTCTTCAATGCCTAACACTTTGCTTACATTTACATCGTTTAAAATATGATGATACTCATTTAGCGAAATTTCAAGTTTTTCAGCAACTTCACTATCTTTAGGTTCACGGTTTAAACTGTTCTCAAGCGCAACAATAGTCTCTGCAACCAAACGGCTTTTTCTGTGAACTGAACGTGGAACCCAATCGCCTCGGCGCATTTCGTCTATCATCGCACCACGAATACGAATACCGGCGAAGGTTTCAAAACTTGCACCTTTGCTTGCATCAAAGTTTTTTGAAGCTTCAATTAAACCAATCATACCCGATTGAATTAAATCATCTAGCTGCACACTGGCCGGTAAACGAGCAATTAAATGGCACGCCACTTTTTTGACTAATGAGGCATGCTTTTCAACAATCATATTTAAATTCTGTGCTGACTGATATCCCATAACTCTATTCACCGGTATTGTCATTGTTAGTTACTAACTAGTTTCTCAATGAAAAACTCTAAATGACCCGAGGCTTGGCTAGGTGTTGGCCACTTAGCAATTTTTGTAGCCAGTGTTTTAAAAGCAATTGCAGCAGGCGACCCAGGAAAAATCTCAACAATTACTTTTTGGCGGCGCGTTGATTTGCGCATATTTTCATCATATGGAACCGTTGCAACCAACTCCATTGATATATCTAAAAATCGGTCGGTAACCTTTGAAAGTTTTGCAAACAATTCCTGCCCTTCGCGTAAACTGCGCACCATATTGGCAACAATTTTAAATTTATAAACGCCGTGCTCACGGCTAAGTACTTTAATTAAAGCATAGGCATCGGTAATTGATGTAGGCTCATCACATACCACCACAAGCACATCTTGCGCTGCGCGAGAAAAACTCAGCACCATATCGGAAATACCCGCAGCGGTATCAACAATTAAAATATCAAAGTCGGTGTTAAGTTCACTAAATGCACGAATAAGTCCAGCGTGCTCTGAGGGTGATAACTCAACCATACTTTGCGAACCCGATGTTGCAGGCACTATTTTTATGCCTGCGGGACCTTCGACTAAAATATCATCAAGTTCACATTCGCCCGATAAAACATGAGATAAATTACGCTCAACGCGCAGTCCAAGCATCACATCACAATTCGCTAATCCTAAATCAGCATCTAGTACAAGCACACGTTTGCCTTGTTGGCCTAACGCGATTGCTGTATTAAGGGATACGTTCGTTTTACCCACTCCACCTTTGCCGCCGGTGACAGCGATAACTTTTACGCCGTTATTATTATTCTTGCTCATTTTGCGAAGGCCGCTTGCTTGATCTAAAACTGTGTTAATCATACATCTCTACTGTGCTCGACGCCACTGATTGGTGTCGTGATTGTTGTGCTTTTATTCTTTTTAAATACAATTGCTCAGCTTTTTTTACTAGTTTTTCGGCATTTGCCACTCTAATATCTTCTGGTACTCGCTGACCGTTAGTAAGATACCCTATTGGGAGACGATTTTGAATCGCAATACTAATAATCTCACCTAAACTCAATGACTCATCAAGTTTAGTAAAAATACATCCACTTAGCTGTACTTTTTTAAAGTGCCTTACTGTTTCTTGCAATACATTAATTTGCGCTGTCGCACTTAATACTAAATAACTACGTATATCAACACGCTGATTACGCATCAAGGTGTTTAACTGCTCGGTTAAGCGTAAATCACGTTGACTCATTCCCGCTGTATCAATTAAAACTAGACGTTTATTTCGTAAATGATATAAAACTTCTGCTAATTCATTTGCATCTTTAACTTGTTTAACGCCACAACCTATAATACGACCATACGTTGCTAGCTGCTCATAAGCACCAATACGGTAGGTATCGGTAGTAATAAGCGCTACTTTATCGGCACCGTATTTTTGTGCACCCAATGCTGCCAGTTTTGCAACTGTGGTGGTTTTACCCACGCCAGTAGGCCCGACTAACGCAAAAACACCGCCTTGGCGAAGTATTTCGTTGTTCGTGGTTTGCATTTGATCTTCAACTATGTTCAATAAAGCTTTCCAGCCTTGTTGGCGAGACACGTCGTCTGGTACAAAACATGCCATTTGCTCAGCAACATTTTTCTCTATCCCCATACCGACTAAGCGGTCAATCATACATGCACGGGTCGGATCGCGACGTGCCATATCTTGCTGCATTAAACCTGATACTTGGTGCTCTAATAGTTGACGAATTGCGTTCATTTCTTCACGCATTGTGCTGATGTCACTGGATTCTTTATGCATTGTTTGCTGACCCGGTGCGCTAGGTGAATCTAAATCGTCAAAGCCACTGTCTAAGTCGTCAAAACCTAAGCTATCGGCTTGAGTGCGAGGACGCACTGGCGCGCTTTGTTCACGTTCAAACATATTTTTAGGTCGTGATTGCACAAGCTCTTGTTCTTGATAGTGGCCAGATGTGTCAATACCAGAGTGTGAAAACATTGAAGCAAGCTCCGCTGAACGAGGACGTGGAGACTGACGCTCTAATAAGGCTTGTAAGCTATCTGCAACCTTTGCTTGTGGCTTAGGTTGAGCGCGTTGCGGTTCTGGTTTAACAAAATTATGTGAACTTTGCTCAGTATGTGCAAATGAAGCGCTTGCAGCAGGTTGACTTTGAGGCTGCTCTGGCGGTTTTGTCGCTGCTTTGTCGTAATCAACTGCAGCAACAATTTCAACGCCATTAGCTAGTTTTTTATTTGACATAATAACCGCATCAACACCCAACTCTTCTTTGACTTCTTTTAGTGCAGTGCGCATGTCTTTAGCAAAAAAACGTTTAATTTTCATAATTCAAACCCCTTTAAAATCTTATTGTTGGCCTACAGAGCTGACAATCTTGATCTGTCTTTCATCTGGTATCTCTTGATAAGACATCACCCGCAATCCTGGAATGGTGTATTTAACAAATCGAGATAACACAGTGCGTAACATTCCTGACGTTAGCAATATTGAAGGTTCACCGGCCATTTCTTGATTTTGATGCGCTTCATTCAATGATGTTTGAAGTCTATCAGCAAGCCCTGGTTCTATTCCGGCACCTTCATCACCTGCATTTTGAAGTGACTGATGCAACATCTGTTCCAACTCAGGCGCCAAGGTTATGACAGGGATTTCAGAAGACATACCAACAGCATCTTGAACGATTAATCTACGCAACGATATTCTCACTGCAGCCGTTAATACATCTGGGTCTTGGCTCCGAGGGCCATACTCAACAAGGGTTTGAACAATTGAGCGCATATCTCGTATTGCTACCCCTTCATTTAATAAATTTTGTAGTACTTTCACGATGGTGGTCAGCGGTAATACTTCAGGTACAAGTCCTTCAACTAAGCGAGGGTGACTCTTACCTAACATATCTAATAAGTTTTGTACTTCTTCATGTCCGAGTAATAATGCGGCGCTATTGGTGAGTAACTGACTAATATGGGTTGCCACCACGGTCGCCGAATCAACCACCGTGTAACCTAAAGACTGTGCTTCATCTTTTTGATCAGGTTTTATCCAAACTGCATCTAAACCAAACGCAGGATCTTTAGTTTCAATTCCTTTTAGCGGGCCAAATACTTGGCCTGGGTTAATCGCTAATTCATCACCATGTTTAAGTTCCCCCTCACCACTTGATACACCCATCATGGTTATGCGGTATGCATTTGGGTCGAGTTCTAGATTATCGCGTATATGCACCGGCGGCACTAAAAAGCCCAGCTCTTGAGATAGTTTTTTACGCACTCCTTTAATACGGTTTAACAGCTCGCCACCTTGTGATTGGTCAACGAGAGGAATGAGTCGGTAACCGACTTCTAGACCAATAACATCAACTTGTTGAACATCATCCCAACCCAGTTCTTTTTGCTCTTGTTTAGCCGCAATTCCGGTACCTGAGGCGGCATTTTCGGCTTCTTCTGCTTCTGCAGCGGCTAATTTCAGTTTATTTTGCTGAGTATAGTATGCAAGGTAACCTAAAAGCGCCCCTAAGCTTAAAAATGCAAGGTGTGGCATACCTGGGACTAAGCCCATAGTAATAAGGATACCTGAGGCAATAAATAACGACTTTTCGTTACCTAATTGCTGCTTAAACTGATCGCCCATATTGTGCGATTCATTTTGACGCGTTACAACAATCGCAGTACCAATTGAAAGTAGTAATGAAGGTAATTGCGCGACTAAGCCATCACCAATGGTTAATAGTGTGTACACTTCCATAGCACGTGAAAAGCTCAAGTCATGCTGGATCATGCCAACAAATAAACCACCCACAATATTGATCACTAAAATGACGATACCCGCGATAGCATCGCCTTTTACAAATTTACTGGCACCATCCATAGAACCATAAAAGTCGGCTTCACGGGTTACTTCCTCACGACGCTCTCTGGCTTGCTCTGCACTAATAAAGCCAGCATTCATATCTGCATCAATCGCCATTTGCTTACCCGGCATGGCATCAAGGGTAAAGCGTGCTGACACTTCAGAAATACGACCAGCACCTTTGGTGATTACCACAAAGTTAATGATGATCAGAATTAAAAACACCACCAAGCCCACGGCGTAGTTACCACCGATTACCACTGAACCAAATGCTTCAATGACTTTACCTGCGGCATCCCCACCGTTATGGCCCTCAAGCAGTACCACCCGGGTACTGGCCACATTGAGTGCTAAGCGCATTATGGTTGCGATTAACAGCACCGCTGGGAACATACCAAACTCAAGCGGCTTCATGGTGTATACGGTGACCAGTAATACAACTAACGCAAGCGCGATATTAAACGAAAATAATATATCAAGCAGGAATGGAGGCAGTGGTAAAATAACCATGCCCAGCGCAGCCAACACCAAAAGCGGTGTACCAACGCCCTTCGCATATTCTTTTTTATCTTTATTAAGTTGTTGTAATACCGCTTTAAATTCCATAACTCTACAATTTCAAAAAATTGACACTACGCTGAAGCTGCAATAACTATTCCAAGTTAGTTGGTTAGCAGTTAATACTTAAATTCATCGGGGATAGGCAGCTTTTTATTAAGGGCAACAGGGCGTTTTCCACGGCCTTTTTTAAACCGTTTAAGCTGAAACACATAAGCAAGCACTTGAGCAACCGCAGTAAAAAGCTGATCGGGGATTTGCTCACCCACTTCTGCAGTATGATAAAGCGCTCGGGTTAAAGTTGGAGACTCAACAATAGGCACTTCATTACCCAATGCAATTTTACGAATTTGCATGGCGAGCTCATCCACACCTTTGGCTAATACAATAGGCGCGCCTGCTCGCTCTGTATCGTATTTTAAAGCTACGGAATAGTGAGTAGGGTTGGTAACAATAACATCGGCGTCTGGCACATCCTGCATCATTCTCTTTTGCGACATTTGACGTTGGGTTTGCCTTATGCGCGCTTTAATCTGCGGATCACCTTCTGAGTTTTTATATTCGTCTTTTACCTCTTGCATAGTCATTTTAAGCTGTTTGTTATGACTATAGCTTTGAAATGGGGCGTCAATAGCAGCAATAATAATTAAGGTGCAAGATAACCCTAAAAACATCCAGGCTAATATTTCTAAAGCATGCACGATATTGCCCGGCGCACTTTCTATACTTAAATGTAATATTTCATCAAAATAAACATTAATTAAAAAGATAGCGAAAGTTGCCACTAGGCCAAACTTTAATAATGACTTAAGTAGTTCAATAGCCGCTTGCGGGCCAAACATCCGAGTAAAACCTTTCATTGGCGACATTTTACTGGCTTTGGGCGCAGCTGCCTGCCAGCTAAAATTAAAGCCGCCAAGCATGGTGTTACCAATAAACGCAGCGAGTACAATAATAAGTACAAACATCGACATAGGAAATAACAGTACGTCGGCCACCTCCCCCCACACCGCAAACATTTTTGTGGTGTCGTAGGTTTCATTGCGATTAAGACTAAGCATTCTGCCCATAATTCGGTACAAGCCTTTGCCAATTTCAGGGCCGTACATTAATAGAGAAATAGCAGAAAAAATAAGTACAAACATAGTACCTAGCTCTTTAGAGCGCGCTATTTGGCCTTTCTTTTTGGCATCATCAACTTTTTTGGGCGTGGGTTCTTCGGTTTTTTCTTGTCCTGAATCTTCAGCCATTACACTCTCCTAAGGGGAACAACCAACTAGAGTACACATTAGCTCAACCATTTTTAGCCATTGGAACTCAAACTGAGTGATAAAGTTACCGAGGGTAGCCCAAATAATAACGAGCCCTGCCACTAAGGTAAACGGAAAGCCTATAGAGAATATATTTAACTGTGGGGCAGCACGGGTCATGATGCCAAATGACATATTAATTACAAGCATGGCCGTTAATGGCGCTAACGAAAGCACTAGTGCAGTGGTAAACATCCAACCACCCCATGTCACTATGTCCCAATAATGATCAACCGCCCACCAATTACCATCAATGGGCAATACCTGAAAACTATGTACCACCATTTGAATCATCATTAAGTGGCCATTAAATACAAAAAATAACAAGGTAGCTAAAATGAGGTAGAACTGCCCTACAGCAGGCACACTCATTCCATTTGAGGGGTCAACAACAGACGCAAAACCTAAACCGGTTTGCATAGCAAGAATTTGACCGGCTAACACAAACGTATTGAGTAATAGTGTGGACGCAAAACCAATTGCGACACCAATCAACATTTGTTGGAGTACCACTAAAATCATTTCAAAAGAAAATAGATTAGTAAATGTAGCAGCAGGAAGAACAGGAACAACTAAGAAGGTGACCACAACAGCCAAGCCCATTTTTATTCGAGCAGGTACGTTTTTTGCGCCAATACCCGCCATGATCATGATCATAGAGCTGATGCGCACTAAGGGCAGTAAAAAATCACTTAACCATTGAATGACAACGGAAAATGGAAATTCCATTGTTAACCTGCAATTTCGGGGATAAGCAGCACTAAGCGATTAAAAAAGTCCATTAGCTCTTGAGTAAACCAATGTCCTCCCACAATCAGGGCACTGATGGTGATTAATAAACGCGGTAAAAAACTCAGTGTTTGTTCGTTAATTGAGGTTGCTGCCTGAAACACAGCCACAACCAACCCAATAATTAAGCCAGGTACCACAATGGCAGACACCAGCTTAATCACTAAAAATAGGGCTCCACTTAAAATATCAACAAATACTTCAGGTTCCATGGACGACTCCTAGTGTGGTTGGTTCAATGAAGAGTGCACAACTACGTACCCAAGCCAAAGCTTTTAGCGAGTGTACCCATCACCAAGCTCCACCCATCAACCAATACAAACAACATAATCTTAAACGGTAGCGACACAATCATGGGCGATAACATCATCATACCCATGGCCATCAATACCGATGCAACCACCAAATCGACAATCAAAAAGGGAATAAAAAACATAAAACCAATAATAAAAGCAGTTTGTAGCTCACTGGTCACAAACGCAGGAATAAGCACAACCATTGGCGTTGCTTCAGGCGAGTCAAGCTGATCGTAACCTGCTATTTTAGCAAAGGTTTCTAAATCTTTTATACGTACCTGTGAGAGCATAAACGCTTTCATTGGCTCTTTGGCTAAATCAAGTGCTTCAAGTGACGTTACTTGTTCACTTAAATACGGTTCGATAGCGCGCTCATTTATTTGCTCATAAATTGGCGCCATAATAAAAATACTTAAAAACAGCGACATACCTAGTAATACTTGGTTCGAAGGCGTTTGCTGCAAACCAATGGCTTGGCGCAAAATAGCTAAAACAACAATAATTCGAGTGAAAGAGGTCATCATGATAATGGCGGCTGGAATAAAGCTCATAGCCGTCATGATCGCCAACACTTGTAGCGTCACTGAGTAGTCTTGGGTGCCATCGGCATTAGTGGTGATCGTCAGCGCGTCAATCCCCTCGGCATTGACCCCTGGGACGAACACCATGGCAAATAGGAAAAGCAGCCATTTAGTCATAATATTAGTTCTTTTTATTTTGATTAAGTTGCGGATTCAACATTTTGCCAAACCGCTTCGCTAATTCTGGTAACTCTTTTTCTGTTAGGGGTGTTTCTAACTTGTGTAGATAATTAATACTGTGTGGAGTAACCCCTAATAGGTGCTGTGCATTATCTATTTCAACCACCATTAAGCGCTCACGTGATCCCAACGGAAGACTGCGGATCACTTTAAACTCATCGTTATTGGTTAAATTTGGATTGAGCTTTTTTACAAAAAAAGCCAACACTAAAATTAACACCACAACCATACCCAAAGATAACACCATGGATACGATATCTGTGGTCGGTGTTGCAGCATCGGTTGCTGCAAACACCGAATTGCTTAAACTAGCTAGTGCTATCATCGCAACTTTTTGATCCGTTCAACCTGGCTAATTACATCCGTTAAACGAATACCGAACTTATCGTTCACCACAACCACTTCGCCATGCGCAATCAAAGTACCATTAACTAAAACGTCAAGCGGTTCTCCGGCAACCCTGTCAAGCTCAACGACCGAACCTTGGTTAAGTTGTAATAAATTACGAATATTAATTTTAGAACGCCCTACTTCCATAGAAATAGTAACGGGAATATCTAAAATAGTATCGAGTTTACGTTTTTCTTCACCGCTGAGTTCATGCTTTGAATCATCAAGCTCATCAAGCTCGGTTACTTTGACCTCAGAACTATCGTCAGTGCCTTCAGCTTCAGCAAGTGCTGCGGCCCATTCGTCCATTGTATCTTGATCATCGCTCATACTTTTAACCTTTTAATCAATTACCAGTCTAAGTCTACACCGTTTGAAAGGTGTAAATCATCTTCTAGTTCTGCTAATTCTGCATCTGAATCAATTTTTTTGCCGCCTTTGGTAAAGACATGCAGCTCAGATTTAACTGAATCAGGGCGTTTAATTTTTTCACTAATTTGTAGCGCAACGTTATCGCGTGAACGACCCATTTTAGCTCTAAATGTAGGTAACTCTTCCACAAATACGGTAATATGCTCAGGCATTTCAACTGGAATTATATCCCCAGCTTTGAGCTCCATTATTTGTCTTAAGCTTAAATCAACTTCAAGTAGCTGGGTCGATAAATCGACTTCTACATCCATTATTTCGTCACGAAGCGCCTTACTCCAACGTAAATCGGTATCTTCAGTATCAGACTGAACACCCGCATCCAATAGCTCTCTGATAGGTTCGAGCATTGAATACGGCAGCGCAATATGGAAGTCACCACCACCGCCGTCAAGTTCAATGTGAAAAGAGCTTATAACCACTACTTCGGTTGGGCTAACAATATTAGCCATCGCAGGGTTTACCTCAGAATCGAGGTACTCGAACGACACATCCATCACCGGTGCCCATGCTTCTTTGTAATCTTCAAAGATTATTTTCAGCAGCATTTGTACGATTCGGCGTTCTGTTGGGGTAAATTCACGTCCTTCAATTTTGGCATGATAACGGCCATCGCCACCAAAGAAGTTGTCTACCAGTATAAATACTAAGCGTGCTTCCATGGTAATAAGGCCGGTGCCTTTTAATGGGCGAAAACGCACCATATTCAAACTCGTTGGTACAAACAAGGTATGTATGTACTCACCGAACTTGATCATTTGCACGCCGTTAATTGACACCTCAGCGGTGCGGCGCATCATGTTAAATAAGCTAATTCGCATATGACGGGCAAATCGCTCGTTAACAATTTCAAGTGTCGGCATGCGACCACGCACGATGCGATCTTGCGAAGAAAAGTCGTACTGAAGTGTACTTCCCTCACCATCTTCACCGTCGTGTATATCTTCCTCTTCGACTTCATCGACACCATGTAATAGCGCATCAATTTCGTCTTGGGATAATAAATCGCTCACACTGGCCCCTTATTGCATCACAAAGCTGGTAAATAGTACCCGCTCAATTACTTTGTTGCCTTCAACATTCATCATAGCGGCCTGTACTTTATCAAGTGCAGTAAAACGCAGTGTTTCTTTGCCTACACTGGTGCTAAGTTCATCAGCCGTTGTCATGGAAAATACACTCAGGAGTGTGCCTTCAATCAGTGGAATGTGTTTTTTAGCCGTTTCTTCATTACCATCGCCGCGCACTAATAATTGCACTTTAATCTGTACAATTCTATCGCGACTAGCCCCTGGCACATTAAAAATAAACGGTCTAGGCATAGCAACATATAAAGCACTGCCAATCGTTGCCGAAGAACTTGTTGGCGCAGCAGCTACCTCACCATTGGCAGCATCACCTGCAAGGGTTTCTACTGGCCCATCACCACCTGATAACAAAAAGTACCCTGCCACAGCGCCAACAATAAGTAATACAGCGGCAATAATTATTATGAGTTTGCTTTTACTTTTACTTACTTCTTCTATTTCTAAATTAGTATCTTCAGCCATTGTATTTCCTTTATTTGCAAAGGTATTTGCTTGTTTTAACTATTATAATAGCAGGACTTAGGCATAGTAATCTATTGATGATGACGTTTGTTGTCCAGAACCCTGTATTTGCTTATCTGGTTGCTCACTATTTGTCTCATCTGTAGAGCGATTATTGGCCATTTGCCCTTGTGCATCACCTTCTTGTTGCTGTGCTTGCTCACCTGAGGAATCACCGTAAGAAATACTGCTTTCACCTAGTTCTAAACCTTGCTGCATCAGCATTTCTCTAAGCCTAGGTAACGACTGCTCCAGCGCTTCTTTGGCTTGCTGGTTTTGCACTACAAAGTTGATTTGTGCTTGCTCAGCATCACTTCTAATACGAATTTGCATGCTGCCCATTTCTGGCGGATCTAGGCGAATTTCAGCTTCTTTATTATTAATACTTAACATTGAGCTAACCCGCTCTTGTAGCATTTTTGCCGCATCACTTTTAATAATGTTTAAAGCCTGTAACGTGGCAGGATCAATGCTTACTTGTTTCGCTTGTGCTGTACTTTGTAACTGTCCTGCTTGCAAGCTTTGCGCTTCAATAATAGCTTGTTCGTACCCTAAAGTATCGTATTTAGCGAGACTACTAAGCGACTGTTTGTCAAAGATATTAATGATCTGAGAGAAAATTAGTGCTGCACGCGGTGGCATTTGCTCAGCATTAGTGCCGCGCATGCTCTCTTTTTGTAATGCGTCTAACTGTTTGGCAAGCTCTTCAGGGTTATCAGCTACCGATTTTGAACTCTCTAATTTTAGCTCAGGTTTTACATTGGCTGATTCAGTACCAGTCTGTGCTTTTGCCGTTACTGCTCCCGCTAAAGCATTATTTGAAAATAGTGGCTTATCTTTGGCACTAAACAAGCTATCCGCGTTAATCGCGGTTTCTAAATCACTGATTACTCCTTTTAGTGAGGTAAGTTCTTTCGCTGATAAAGATTCATTTTTAACGTAACCCTGCAACTGATTGAGTAAGGCCTGTTTTTCTAGGGTAGTTAGCGTACTTATTTGTGCATTAATGATCTGCTGAGGTGTTTGCGGCTTCTCACTTTCACTCACATACTTACTGAGTAATAGCTTTAAATCCGCTAGGTTATCTTTATTAATTGGCTTGCTCATCGCATTAAGCTCAGTAGCTAATTCACCTTGCTGAGCAGGTGTTAAATTTGCCAATAATTTATCTGCTTTAATGGCATTATCATCTTTTGATAACAGCGCCAAAACGGAAGCATCTAGCGATGCTTTAATGTTCATAGTCTCGGTCGGCTTATCCGATGGTTTAGCAGCCGCGAGTTCATTTGTAACAGCCTCATACTGTCCGGTTGGGGCAGCTGTAGCTAAAGGTTTCGTGTCAAGCTGTGAAGACTCAGCTGCAGTTTTGCTTGCTGATTCAGAACCTACAGTCTTTTGTGACTGCACAATGACCGTATCATCAACAATTTCATCACTTGGTAAATTAATAACAATAGGTGCCAGCTTATCTTCAGGCTTAGCGTTTATTTTAACAGCGTCTTTGTCTATTAACTGCGCACCACCATGGGGGTTATTTTTTACTGAGGTATCGATGACTTGTGCCGCATTAATTTGCGCCAGCATATCTTCACCGCTCAAAGGCTTTTCTTCGCTACTTTGCCCTTTTAGATCGGATTGTTCATCTGCTGATTGTTTGTTTGGCGCTTTAGCTTGCGTACTGTGTGTTTCAGAAGCTTGGTTAGCAAGGGCTAATTGATCAAAAAAGCCAGCATCATTACTGCTATCTAGCTTTGTTTTATCACTGTCTTTTTTAACTAAGTATGAGTCTTGCTCAGATACCGCTAACATTGAAATATCATTTATCGCCATAAATCACCTAATAAAAGCGGCAACAGCCCACCGCACAATCCTAAAAATCATTGCTCTTGTAGAATATAAGCAATTAGCATGCCTACCTTATAGTGCTTTATGCCTTTGATAAAACTGATTAGAGGAAAATTCATCGAGCATTTTTTGCTCACTTTTAGCGGCCAACATATCCGCTTTTATCTGTTGTTTTTCAATTAACTTAGCAACCGCTTTTGCTTTTACTTGTTGCTTTAACCACAAGGTTTTACGCTGGCTAACCACCTGCTTTGCAGTGTTAACAGTGCTTGCTTGTTGACGTATCGCTTCTTCAATCTTAGCAATAAATGCATGATACTGACTAAATCCGGCACTTGATAAACCCGACTGCCCCTTAATATGAAGTTGCTGCGTGTATTCAAGTCGAAAGTCATTTAAACCCTGCAGCTTTTGCTGATTTACTTGCAAATTTTGATTAGCTTGCAAGTAGCTCATGCGTAACGTTTCTTCTTTTTCGTTTTCAAGCCTGAGCAACAAATGCAGTTTATTTTTTGCCATTATGCTTGTCCTAATAATTGCGCTAGCCCTTGAAGGCCATCATCATAGCTAATCACATCACGCATCCCTTGTTGTAAAAATGCGTTCACTCTTGGCATCATGTTTATTGCCTGATCGAGCATTTGATCACTGCCTTTTTGATAAGCGCCCAAGGTGATCATGTCTTTGTTCTGTTGATACATTGAATACACTTGCTTAAGCACCCGAGCTTGTTGCATGTGCGATTCAGACACCACTTGAGGCATAACTCGAGAAATCGATTTTTCTATGTCAATGGCAGGATAATGGCCGCTGTCGGCTAAATCACGCGATAAAACAATATGCCCGTCAAGTATGGCACGTGCAGCATCAGCAATCGGGTCTTGCATGTCATCGCCTTCACTCAGTACGGTAAAAAAGGCAGTAATAGAACCTTGCCCTTCCCCGCCGTTACCCGCTCTTTCCACCAGCGCAGGTAATTTAGCAAATACTGAAGGTGGGTAGCCTTTTGTTGCAGGGGGCTCACCCACAGCCAGCGCGATTTCACGCTGTGCCATAGCATAACGCGTCACCGAGTCGAGTAATAACAACACGTTTAAACCTTGATCTCGAAAATACTCTGCAATGGTTACCGCACTTTCGCAGCCTTTTAATCGCATTAATGGTGAGGCATCAGCGGGGGCTGCAACAACAACTGAACGTTTACGCCCTTCAACACCCAGTATTTCTTCAATAAATTCTTTTACTTCTCGACCACGCTCACCGACTAAACCCACCACAATCACATCGGCTTCACTGCCTCGGGTCATCATGCCTAATAATACTGATTTACCCACACCAGAGCCTGCAAATAAACCCATACGCTGACCTTGGCCTACCGTAATTACCGAGTTAATAGCCCGCACCCCCACATCCATAGGTTTACTAATGGGGCGCCGTGCCAGTGGGTTTATTGCATTTTGAGCAAATTTGAGTGTATGTTCTGCATTAATTTTACCTAAGCCATCTAAAGGTCTGCCTAAGCCGTCTACCACTCGACCAAGTAAACTCATGCCAACAGGCAAACCTGTGTCATTAACTTGGGGGATAACTCGCGCACCAGGCAGTACGCCTGAAATGTGGTCGTTAGGCATTAAATACAAAGTTTGATCGTTAAAACCAACAATTTCAGCGTCAACAAAGCCGTTCATTGTTTCAATTTTACATTGGCTGCCTACCGGAGCGCGCAAACCTTTGGCTTCCAGTGTTAAACCAACCACACGGGTTAAAACGCCCGCAACCGCAGGCGTTGGAATTTTAATATGCCGTTGGTATTGAGATAAGCGTTCGCTTAATGAAGTATCGCTCACAGACATGACACGCCAATAAAAAGTTAGATACCACTGTTATGCAAAAAGCTATCCAATGTTTCTTTGATACGGGTTTTCAAGGTCATATCTAAAGATGATAACGTTGTTTTAACTTCACAACCGCCCCGCTCTAGAGTGGGTTCTGCAATTAGTTGCCAATGATTATCTTCAATAGCTTGCTCACCATAACTGGTTTTTATTAGCGTTAAGTCATCTGGATGAAGATGAATTTTAACTTTCTGTTGTTCTGCATTGAGTGCATCAATACTTTTTTTCAAAGTATGTAAAATAATATCAGGTGATGTTTTTACTTCTTGATAAATAATCGCTTCACTGAGCATAGTGGCTAGCTGTACCAGCTGTCTTTCTGCTTGCTCGTCCACTTTTTTAAGCGGGTCGCTTAAACTATCTAGTAAGCCACGCAGGCTGCTCAACTGCTCATCAATTAATGGTTTAACGTCTTCTTGGCCTTGTGTTTTACCCAGCTCTACACCTTCTTTGTAACCCGCCTCTTTACCCTCAGTTACGCCTTTGTCAAAGCCATCTATATAGCCTTGTTCGTGCCCTTGTTTAAGGCCTTCTTCGTAGGCATCTTGGCGAATACGCTCCAGCTCTACCATAGTTAATGAAGGCAGCTCTGGTTCTTCCGGTTCTTCTACTTGTTCTTTTGCTATTTCTTTACGGTATAGCTCGGCTAAGGGTGTGCCATAAGCTGTAGAGCGATTGCGAAAGCTACGCTCATCGGGAGAAACATCAGGAATTGGCCAATTTTTTAATAACTCATCAGCTTCATCTGCATGTAATGGGCGACCTTTAGAGTGACTCATAGATTATAAGAACTCCTCACCACCGCCACCACCAAGCATAATTTCACCTGAATCAGAAAGGCGACGTGCTGTTGATAAAATTTCTTTTTGCGCCGCTTCTACTTCACTAATGCGCACAGGAGCCATAGCTTCTAAATCATCAGCGAGCATTTCAGCGGCACGTTTTGACATGTTACCCAAAATTTTCTCTTTAAGGGCATCGTCGGTCCCTTTAATGGCTTTCATTAATACATCTTGCGGCACTTCACGCAGGATTGCTTGAATGCCTCTGTTGTCTACATCCATTAAGTTTTCGAAGACAAACATTAAATCTTGAATTTGTTGCGACATTTCTTCGTCATGCTCACGGATAGAATCCATTAACTGCCCTTCAACATTGGTATCGAGGTAGTTCATAATATCTGCAGCCGCTTTTAAGCCCCCCATCTTCGCAGCTTGTGCGCCTGCTTGACCAGCAAATTGTTTTTCCATAATTTCGTTTAATTCTTGTAAAGCTGCTGGTTGTACTTCTTCTAAATTGGCAATACGCATGGTTAAATCTAGGCGCACTTTTTCAGTAAATTGCGCTAAAATTTCAGCTGATTGTTCAGGCTCTAAATAAGAAAGCACAATTGTTTGAATTTGCGGATGCTCATTACGAATAATATTAGCTACCTGCTTTGAGTCCATCCATTTCAATGAATCAAGACCTTTAGCGCCTGAGCCCATAACAATTTGGTCTATTAAGCTGGCGGCTTTATCTTCACCTAATGCAGCAGTAAGTGCTTTTTTGATAAAATCTTCAGACTGAAAACCTATCGTACTAAAGCTCTGAATTTGTTCAATAAATAAATTATGAACTGCGCTAATTTTAGCTTGCGACAAATCATCGATTGCCGCCATAGCCATACCTACCTTTTGCACTTGTTTTGGCTCTAAGTGCTTTAGGATTTGCGCTGCATCTTCTTCAGATAAGCTCAGCAATAATATCGCCGCTTTATCTACACCATCGAGCTTATCAACATCAAACGCCGCTGGTAGTTGTTTTTGTTCTTGATCAGTCATCTTCTGTTAACCACGCTTTCACTACTTGTGATGATAGTTCTGGTTCATTGGCTACAAGCGCACGAACCGCTTTGAGCAAGTCTTCGTCGCCATGTAGGTCTGGTAAGCGTAGTGTACCATCGCTAGAGAAGCCAACAGAAGCAGAATCAAAGTCATTATTTAGCATATCTAATGTGCTGTCACCAAGGTCAACACCTGAACTAAGAGAGTCTTCATCGTATTCTTCAAGTGTATTATCTGGGTAAATTAAGCGTTTAAGCATAGGTTTAACAACAGCTAATATCAGTACAATAATAACCAGCGCACCTAACACTAAGCGCAACATTTTCATAAACCAGTCTTGTTCCCATAAAGGCAATTCAAAATCAAGCGCTGAGTCTTCACGAACAAATGGTACGGTTACTACTTCAAGAGCATCACCCCGTTGCATATCAAAGCCTACGCCACCTTGTAACAAGCGACGAATATTTGACAAAGCTTCTACCGAGCGTGGCGTCATAGTTGTTTCACCATTTTCACCCACCGTAGGCAGGTAATCAACCGCTACAGACACACTGATTCTGCGGATCACACCGGTTTGCTGACGCTTATGTGAAATAGTGGTATCGAGTTCATAGTTACGAGTGGCTTCTTTGTGAGTTCTACTCGGTGAGGTTGCAGTGCCTGCACCGCCCGCCATCGCATCTTCAGGAATAGTTGAGTTAACTGGTGGCTGATTAGTCAGCGCGCCTGGAATACCAACCGCTAGACCACCAATATTATTTTCTTCAAAGGTTGTTTCACTTCTTACCGCAGGTAAGTCTGGGTTGTAACGTTTTTGTGTTTCTTCTACCGCACTAAAGTCCATACTTAAATCTACTTGTGCGGTGTAATTACCTAATCCAACCACGGGGATCAAAATACTGTCGATTTTTTCTAGGTATTCTTGCTCACGTTTACGTTCAATATCGTATTCTTTACGTGAGCGTGCAGCTAAAGAGGTTTGCGAGCCTGAATTTAATAAACGACCATTTTGATCGGTCACAGTAACGCGCGAAGGCTCAAGCCCTTGTACTGCTGAAGCTATCATATCAACAACCGAGTCAACTTCTTCGCCATCTAGAGAGCGACCGCGTTTAAGAGTAAGTACAACAGTCGCAGAGGGTTTTTTCTCTCTACGGGCAAATACATTTTCTTTGGGAATCGCTAACAATACTTTGGCGCGAGTAACATTATTTAGCTCTTCTATAGTACGGGCAAGTTGTTGCTCACGGCCATGTTTAAGGCGCTCACGTTCTAAACGTTGGCTTACCCCAAACCCCATGTCTTGCATAATAATGTCGCTACCTGATGTAGGCCCTTGATCTAAACCTTCACGGGTCATCAATAACTTGATATTTTGATATTCAGTTTCATCCACCGAGACCACATTGCCATCAAGTTGGTAGTCAATTTTTTGTGCATCTAAAAAGTCGAGTGTTTCTATTAACTCTTCAGTTTGCATTTTACCTAAAGGGCGCATATCTGGCTGACGAGCCCAAATAATAACGAAAATAGCAATGGCTAAACAAATAGCTAATGCAACAATCAGGGTAATTTGACGTAAAACATCAACACCGCCAAGGGCACTGAAATAGCCTGATTTTTGCTCTTGTTGATCTTCGTTTTCACTTTGCTCCATCATGCCATCAGCAAGTGCCAGATCTGTAGATTGATTAGATTGCGCCACTATAATTCTCCACTACCTAGTTAAACAGGCATATTCATAATTTCTTTATAAGATTCAACAAGCTTATTACGAACCTGTACCGTAGCTTCAAATGCCACAGAAGACTTTTGCGAAGCAATCATAGCCTCGGCAAGTGATACGCTTCTGTCGCCATTCTCTACCGCTTTTACTTTTTGCCCTGTGTCTTGCTGAAGTTCATGCACTGTATTAAGGGCATTACTCAACATGTCACCAAACTGTGCTGTAGAGGTTGATTGCACTTGCGTTGGCAAGTTATTAACTTGATTACTACGTGTGGCCTCTGCAGCCATTGATTGCATTTCTTGAAATAAAGCACTGTTTTGAATTTTCATAATTGTCTCTGATAATGCAGTAAACTCTTAAAGAGAATAAAGCACAAAACATGCCAAAAATTAAAACCAATTAAAACAATGCTTTAAGTAAAATAATTAAGCAGTCAGAGTTTTGACAGCCCTAAATTCAAGTGATTGAACTTAGGGCTTATGGGGGTTATGCTGGGAGGGAAATACCTAAATCGCGCATTTGTGCTAATTTGTAACGCAAAGTACGTGGGCTAATACCTAAGGTTTCGGCTACTTCTTTACGCTTTCCTTGACAGCGTGCCAAGGTTTCTAAAATTATGCGATGTTCTTTATCTTTAAGCTCATCTTTGTAACTGCCGGTATCGACGGCTAACAAATCATTTTTTTGCTCATCTACAGGCGCTGCTTTTTCATCATAATAAGCGTTACTGAGACTACTTTTTACAGGCTCAATGTCAGCTTTAGTTTCTGCTACAAAATGCGTTGGGGCTAGATTTTCGATAAAAATAGCATGTTCATCAATACTATTTCCACTGCGTAAAATTAATGCTCGTTGAATAACGTTATCTAGTTCGCGTACGTTACCGGGCCAACTATGGCTAAGCAGTTTTTGCTCTGCACTGCTATCTAAATACGCCATTGGCTCTTTGCTTTTACTTAAGTGACGTTCAATCAAATGTTTAGCCAACACAATAATGTCCCCTGGGCGCTCACACAGTGGTCGCCACAGCAGTGGGAAAACATTGAGTCGATAGTATAAATCTTCGCGGAACTGGTTTTCAGCAACCGCTTCTTTTAACTCTCGGTTACTTGTGGCAAGCACACGTACATCCAGTGCAATGGTTTTACGACCACCTAAACGCTCAACTTCACGCTCTTGTAGTACACGTAACAGCTTGGCTTGCAGGCCTAAATCCATTTCGGTAATTTCATCAAGTAAAATAGTACCGCCCTGTGCTTGTTCAAACTTACCAGGGCAAGCTTGAATAGCACCGGTAAACGCGCCTTTTTCGTAGCCAAATAAAGTGGCTTCGAGCATATTTTCAGGAATAGCCGCACAGTTAATCGCAACAAACGGTTCATTACAGCGTTTTGATTTATCATGAATATAACGCGCCAGTACTTCTTTACCAGAGCCACTTGGGCCAAGCACCATCACACTGGCATCTGATCGAGCAACTTTATTAGCAAGTTCGAGTAATTGAATACTACTAGGGTCGGCGACAATGGGCCCGTCTGTTTCTTTTTCTTTTTCTGGTAAGTAACGACTCACCATATTCAATAGTACTTCTGGTGCAAATGGCTTAGCCATATAATCAATCGCGCCTAAACGCATTGCCTCTACAGCATCATCAATAGTGGCGTAGGCCGTCATCATTAGTACGGGTAAATCAGGGTAATTTAATTTAATACTACGTAATAAATCCAAGCCGCTCATTGCGCCCATTTGTACATCACTGACCACCAATGAAAATACTTCTTTTTTTAGTAGCACCATGGCTTGCTCGGCACTATTGGCGGCCATACAGGCTATACCTGACATTTCAAGCGTATCAATTAATGCTTCACGAAGTCCGGCGTCATCTTCTACAACTAAAATAGTGTTACTCATTGTGACTCCCCTAATTTAGATGTGACACTAATAGGTAGCAACATACTAAAAATTGCTCCCCCTTGTGGGTTGTTGTTTGCTTCAACACGTCCCTGATGTGCACTGGCCACTGAACTTACAACGGCAAGTCCTAAACCAGTACCTTGGCTTTTAGTGGTATAAAAGGGTTCAAATATTTTTTCACTTTGAGCTAAATCAAGCCCAGGGCCGTTATCACTAACACTAATGCGGACATAATCAGGGTCTTGCGTATCACGCAAAGCACTAAGATGTACTTGTGCACCACTGCCAATGACTTGAATACTATTATGAATTAGGTTTTGAATTGCGCTTGCCAATGCTGTTTTGTTACCCATAATTTCAATATCGGGTTCAGGTAAGCTCACATTTAATTCGCTATCATTGAGCGCTACCATAGCATCGGCACCGGCTTTAACTTCACTTAGTAGCTGTTGCATCGACACTTGCTCAACCACTTGCTGATCACCACTTTTAGCAAATAACAGCATGTCGTTTACTTGGGTTTCTAAATCTTTTAAACGTGACATTAATTTAGTATGAAAACTGCCGCGAGACGCTTCGGGTAAGCGTTTTGAGCCTAAATTTGCGGCATACAACATAGCCGCTGATAACGGTGTGCGTACTTGATGAGCTAAAGACGCCACCATTTTACCTAAGGCACTTAAACGCTGCATATGCGCGACTCGCTTTTGTAAGCGTCGGGTTTCGGTTAAATCGGTCATTAATATAAGTTGCCCAGGCTCTGGCGCAAGTGCAGTAATATCGAGCTTTATTAAGCGTCCATCTTTTAACGACACTTCATGACCATCATCTTGATGAGGACGAAATGAGCGCTGAATAACGCTAAACCACTTCTCTCCTTCTAATGGCTCGCCGAGCATATCGATAGCTATTTGGTTTGCCTTAGCGATCATTCCTTTACCATCGAGTACAATCACGCCCGCAGGCATGGTATCAACCAGATGAGAGAGCCAACTTGCTTGTTGACGCAAATCACTCAACTCACCAACATACTCCTCTTGCAGTAAACATGGGTTATACTGATTAGCAGAAATAAACTGAGGTTTTAGCACACTTGCAAGGGCCATAATCAACTCTCTAAAATAATGTAGATACACTGGCTAATGCACAATATGTACCAAAATTATTTCATAATAATATCAACAATTTAAATAGTTAAAATACGTGCCGTAAAAATGACGCGCTAAGGAATAAGCATGAAAGAAGAAGCTCAGTGTCGCTGTCCATGGTTAGATACTTCAAAACCAGACTATGTGGCTTATCATGACCATGAATGGGGCGTACCTGTGTATGACGATCACCTACTTTTTGAGTTTTTAACGTTAGAATCGGCACAAGCAGGGTTAAGTTGGTACACCATATTAAAAAAGCGCGCTAATTATAAAAACGCCTTTGCAAACTTTGATGTAAATAAAGTAGCGGCCTTTACTGAGCAGGACCTAGAAACATTAATGCAAAATGAGGGAATTGTTCGCAACCGCTTAAAAATAGCCGCAGCAATTAATAATGCAAAGTGCTTTATTGATATTCAAAAAGAGTTTGGCAGCTTTAGTGATTACCAGTGGCGGTTTGTTGGCAATAAACCTCAGGTAAACGATTTAGAAACACTGGCCGACTACCCTGCAGTTACTGAAGCATCAACGTTATTTGCAAAAGATTTAAAAAAGCGCGGTTTTAAGTTTTTAGGCCCAACCACAGTGTATGCCTACATGCAGGCGTGCGGTATGGTTAACGATCATAGTAATAATTGTTTTAGGAAAGAAGAAGTTAAAAAGTTAGGGTTAAAGGTTAAAGGTTAAAGGTTAAAGGTTAAAGGTTAAGCAAATAGCATAACTTTAGGCTTTTTAGTTTTAACCCTTTA